>NZ_JBSFZS010000005.1:0-123956 GCF_053600395.1 Streptomyces sp. NPDC005070
CGCCAGGTACCGGGCGAGCCTGGCCTGCTCTGGAAACTAGAGCTGGCCGCCGACGAAGACCGTGAGGTCGACGAGGCGGTTGGAGTAGCCCCACTCGTTGTCGTACCAGCCGAGGATTTTCACCGTGTTGCCCTCCTGGACCATGGTCAGGGAGGAGTCGAAGGTGCAGGACGCCGGGTCGCTGACGATGTCCGAGGAGACGATCGGGTCCTCGGTGTACGCCAGGAAGCCCTTGAGGGCGCCGTCCTCGGAGGCCTTCTTGAACGCGGCGTTGACCTCGTCCTTGGTGACCTCGCGCTGGAGCGTCACGACCAGGTCGGTGGCCGAGCCGGTCGGGACCGGGACGCGCATGGCGATGCCGTCCAGCTTGCCCTTGAGCTGCGGGAGGACCAGGGCGGTGGCCTTCGCGGCACCCGTCGTGGTCGGGATGATGTTCTCGGCGGCGGCGCGGGCGCGGCGCAGGTCCGAGTGCGGGAAGTCCAGGATGCGCTGGTCGTTCGTGTACGCGTGAACCGTCGTCATCAGGCCCTTGACGATGCCGAAGTTCTCGTCGAGAACCTTGGCCATCGGCGCCACACAGTTGGTGGTGCAGGAGGCGTTGGAGATGATGTTGTGGTTCGCCGGGTCGTACTGGTCCTGGTTGACACCCATCACGATGGTGATGTCCTCGTCCTTGGCCGGAGCCGAGATGAGGACCTTCTTGGCGCCGCCGGCGATGTGCTTCTCGGCGTCGGCCTTCTTCGTGAAGATGCCGGTCGACTCGATGACGATGTCGACGCCCAGCTCGCCCCACGGGATGTCGGCGGGGTTGCGCTCGGACAGGACCTTGATGGTGTGTCCGTCGACGGTGATGGTGTCGGCGGTGTGCGAGACCTCGGCCTTGAGGCGGCCCAGAATGGTGTCGTACTTCAGCAGGTGGGCGGTGGTCGCGGTGTCACCCAGGTCGTTGACAGCCACGATCTCGATGTCAGCACCCTGCTCCAGCAGCGCGCGGAAGTAGTTACGACCGATGCGGCCAAAGCCGTTGATGCCTACGCGGATCGTCACGAACCGATCTCCTCGTTAGGTACGCCGACTCAAGTGTCGGCGAGTTTGTATGGGATGTCCCCGACCGCCTCCGACCCTACCTCCCCCAAGGCCCCTGAGTGACATCGACCACGGCCATACACGGCAGGGTGATCCGTACCCGTCAGTAGGGGTACGGATCACCCTTGTCGATCATGCGATTGTCACGGACCGTCAGTCGTCAAGTGCCGAGAGTGCCTTCCCGATGAGGGCCGCGCGGTCGGCCGCCGTGCCGACGTGTTCCAGGCCGAAGCCCAGCAGCACGGTGTCGTCCGTGGTGACCGCTCCATATGTCCTGAAGAGTTCGCCGGTGCGTGCCCAGTCCCGCAGAACCGCCGGGCTGCCCGCGGGCGGACCGGCGACGGTCCAGGGGCCGAGGGAGGTCTCGAAGCCCTCGGTCCCGGTGCTGGTTCCGCCCACCACGAGCGCGGTGTTGTCGACGAGGACGCCGTGGCCGCCCGTGCTCGGGTCGGTGATGTAGCCGATCGACACCTCGATCGACCGGCCTGCGTACGCGCTCAGGTCGAAGGCGACCGGCTGCCAGCCGCTGGACGCGCCGGTCAGGCTGTTCCACTGCCCGCTGGAACCCGTGGCGGTGCAACCCGCCGCGCTCACGGTCAGATAGTGCTTGATCCACGGGTGTTCCCGGGCGAGGAAGCCGGCCTCGCACTCGGTCGGGACGGTGGCCGAGCTGGCGCCGCCCGCCTCGGGGAGGGTGGTCCAGTCCTCGGCCCCGGTCGTGTGGACCTCGACGACCGCGTGGTCGTAGCCGGGCTCGGTGTCCCACAGCATCTGGGAGCGCAGCGTCGGCTTGTCGGCGGCGGTGACGCCGGTGAGGTCGATGGTGCGGGTCAGCCGCTTGTAGGCGTCGTCGGTGTGCACGGCGGCGGCCATGTACGAGCCCTCGTACGGCCCGTACGGGTTCACGGTCCCGCTGAACTGCCCCGCTCCCGCACCGGAGGCGAACTGCGGGTACTGCGCCGGGGAGAGCGAGTCCGAGGTGACGCCGTAGGTGCCCGCGGCGTTCAGCGGGTTGCCGGGCGCGTCACCGAGGGTTCCGGTGGTGCCCTCGAGCCCGCCGGAGCCGGTGAAGCCCTTGGCTCCGGGTGTGGACGTACGGGAGTAGGCGCCCAGGTAGTACTGGCTGAAGTCGTTCGAGAGGGTGCCGCCGCCGAGGTCGACGCTGCCGCCGGCCAGTTCGCCCGCCTCGACCAGCTTGCCGCCCTCGTTGAGGTAGGCGCGGAGCTGGAGCTGGGTGGCGTTGCCGGGCCGCGGGGCGCCGGTGTAGTGGACGACCGTGCCGAAGTGGCCGAGCACGCCGAGCGCGTCCGGCGCGCCCTGGGTGGCGACGTCCCAGACGAGGGCCTTCTTTCCGTCGGCCTTCAGCGCGTCGACGTAGGTCTGCGCCTGTGTGGCGGCCGCGCCCTCCTCGGCGACCACGAGCACGTCGGCGCGCGGCCGCTGGGCCACGGTGTACGTGAAGCGGGTGCTGGAGGTGGGCTTCCCGCTTCTGGTCTCGCCGGTGAACCAGACCTCGACCGTGTCGCCGGGGCCGGCGTCCTCGACCTTGGCGCGGTACTCGTCGAAGTAGAGGTTGTCCGTGCCGCCGTAGGTCTCGCCGCCCCGCCAGGCCCTGAGCGCCGTGTCGTGCGTACGGCCGCCGTTGACGCGGTACTTGAGCTTCTTGTCGCGTACGGACCTGCGGACGACGACGGAGACTTTCTGGTCCGCGCCACGGGCGTACGACGTCGTGAAGGCGGACGGGGTGAAGTCGGGTGCGTCGAGGCCGACCGAGGAGGAGGGCCGGTCGGGGTGGGCCGCGCTCTCGGCGACGGAGAGCGCGAACGGGACGTTCTTCTCGAATTCCTGCTCGATCAGCTTCTCGTCGTCCGGGAAGGTGAAGACCGAGGCGCAGTCCGCGGCGTTCCAGGCGTCGTTCGGGTCGAGGTCCGAGGCGGTCTCACAGGTCGACATCTCGGGGGTGAACATCGCCGTGCCGTTGACGTTGCCGGCGTGGCCGTCCGCCTCGCCGTTGGTGGTGTAGAGCTCCGAGGAGACCTGCGGGTGATAGCCCGGGATCGCGGACTTCTCGGGCGTTCCGGCGAGCGACTTGTAGAGCACGTCGTCCGGTGTCGGCGTCGCCACCTGCCAGCCCACTCCGTAGAGCAGCAGTTCGGCGGCGGAGTGGTAGTTGATCCCGTACGTGAAGCCGACGCGCTTCTCGAAGGCGTCGAGCGCCCTGGTCTCGGGCTCGGACCCGGGGCTCGCGCCCCGGTAGGTCTCACTGGTGGGGTTGGGGGACGAACCCTCGTCGTCGTAGCCCCACTTGTAGGCGAAGTTGCGGTTGAGGTCGACGCCGTCACCGGTGGAGATGACACCGTCGCCGTTCACGTCCCGCAGGTTCTTGCGCCACTGGCGGGTGTCGGCGTCCTTGAAGGTGTAGTCGTAGCCGTCGGGGTTGGCCGACAGGACGAACCACAGCTCGGTGGAGTCGACGATCTTCTTGACGCGCTTGTCCGTGGAGTAGTTGTCCAGGTAATAGTGCATCAGCCGCCGCGTCATCTCGGGCGTGATCCACTCGCGCGCGTGCTGGTTGGACATGTACAGCACCGACGGCTTGGAGCCGTCCTTGGTCTTCCTTGCGCCCTTGGTCAGCTTCAGCGCGAGGATGTCCTGGCCGTTCAGGGTCTTGCCGATGGAGACGACCTTGGTCAGGCCGGGGTTCGCCCGGCCCGTCCCGACGATCTCCTCCTGGAGGTTGCCCTTCCCGCTGTAGGGGCGGAACACCCCCTGGGCGGCGTCGGCGACCCGGTCCTCGGCCTTGGCCGACAGGGTGTGCTCGGTGAGGTCGACGCCCTGCTTCTCCAGCTTCTTCGCCTGCTGGTCGGTGACGTAGACCTCGACCGTGCTTTTGCCGTTCTTCCAGGTCGTGTCGCCGAGCTCGTGACTGTCCTGGCCGGCCGCGAGCAGCAGGGGTACCTGCTGTTTCGTGACCTCCGCGCGGAACACCTTCACGGCGTTCGCGTCGGGCTTGGGTGAACTGCCCTCCTGCGCCCGGGCGACCGGCGCCACGGCCGCACCGCCCAGCAGGAGCGCGCCGGTAGCGAGGATCGCGCTCGCTCTTCGTCTCATGAGTCCCCCTTGCACGGGTCCGCCACAGCAGCGAACGGATGCCAGGCTCATGACACTTCAAGGTCAAGTCAAGGGCGCCTCACGGGCCGACAGAAGCCGGCGCCGATCTCCCAAGAGGGCATCGGCGCCGGCATATTGAGCTTCTGTCAGATTTTCCGGCAGGTATTTCACATCACCCGCGCACGTCCGGAACTCGCGCACGTCTCTCACGCCGCCCCGCGATCCGGGTCAGCCCGCGAGGTTGTCCGCCATCTCCTCGGACAGACTCGACTCCGTCCCGGGGATCCCGAGGTCCTGCGCCCGCTTGTCGGCCATCGCCAGCAGCCGGCGGATACGGCCCGCGACGGCGTCCTTCGTCAGCGGCGGGTCGGCGAGCGCGCCCAGCTCCTCCAGGGAGGCCTGCTTGTGCTCCATGCGCAGCCGTCCGGCGGCGGCCAGGTGCTCCGGCACCTCGTCCGCGAGGATCTCCAGGGCGCGCTGGACACGGGCGCCGGCGGCGACGGCGGCGCGCGCCGAGCGGCGCAGGTTGGCGTCGTCGAAGTTGGCGAGCCGGTTCGCCGTGGCGCGGACCTCGCGGCGCATCCGCCGCTCCTCCCAGGCCAGCACCGACTCGTGCGCGCCGAGGCGGGTCAGCAGCGCGCCGATCGCGTCACCGTCGCGGACGACGACCCGGTCGACACCGCGCACCTCGCGGGCCTTCGCCGCGATCGAGAGCCGGCGGGCGGCACCGACGAGCGCGAGCGCGGCCTCCGGTCCCGGGCAGGTCACCTCGAGGGACGAGGAACGGCCGGGCTCGGTGAGCGAGCCGTGGGCCAGGAAGGCCCCGCGCCAGGCGGCCTCGGCGTCGCAGGTGGCCCCCGAGACCACCTGCGGCGGCAGTCCGCGGATCGGGCGTCCCCGCCCGTCCACGAGCCCTGTCTGCCGGGCGAGCTGGTCACCGCCCGCGACGACCCGCACCACGTAACGCGAACCGCGGCGCAGTCCGCCGGGCGCCATCACGATCAGTTCGGAACTGTGGCCGAAGATCTCGAGAATGTCCCGCTTCAGGCGGCGCGCCGCCATCGCGGTGTCCAGCTCCGCCTCGATCACGATCCGGCCGCTCACCAGGTGGAGGCCGCCGGCGAACCGCAGGACGGCGGAGACCTCCGCCTTCCTGCAGCAGGTCCGGGTGACGGGGAGCCGGGAGATCTCGTCCTTCACCGCTGCCGTCATCGCCATGGGCCGATCCTTCCATGCATCCGAAAAATACGGTCGTACGCGGCGGCCAACAGCTCCGGATCGTGCCGCGGAGATCCATCGGGCCTGGCCACCGGCGCCAGCTCGACCGCGGCGCCGAACCGCTTGGCGGCATCGGCGAGTGACTCGCGGTCGGGCACGGCAGCCTCGTCGGCCAGCACCACGTCCAGGGCGAGTTTAGGGGCGTGTCGTCCCAAAACCTCCAAATGACGCTGCGGGGAGAAGCCTTCGGTTTCTCCGGGCTGCGGTGCGAGGTTCAGGGAGAGTACCCGGCGGGCTCTGGTCTGGCTCAGGGCGTCCAGGAGTTCGGGCACCAGAAGATGCGGGATGACCGACGAGAACCAGGAGCCGGGGCCGAGAACCACCCAGTCCGCGTCGAGGACCGCGGCCACGGCCTCGGGCACGGCCGGCGGATCGTGCGGTACGACGAGCACGGACTGGACTTCGCCCGGGGTGAGCGCCACGTTCGCCTGGCCCCGGACGGTGCCGATCTCGTCCGGCCGGTCGGGGTCGTGCCCCTTGACCCGGGCCTGGAGCTCCAGCGGCACGGCGGACATGGGCAGCACCCGGCCGTGCGCGCCGAGCAGCTTGCCGACCAGGTCGAGGGCCTGGACATGATCCCCGAGCTGCTCCCACAGAGCGACGATCAGCAGATTGCCGACCGCGTGTTCGTGCAGGTCGCCCTTGGACTGGAAGCGGTGCTGGATGACGCGGGCCCAGGTCTGGCCCCAGTCGTCGTCGCCGCACAGCGCCGCCAGCGCCTTGCGCAGATCACCGGGCGGCAGGACGCCCAGCTCGTCGCGCAGGCGTCCGCTGGAGCCGCCGTCGTCGGCCACGGTGACGACGGCGGTGAGGTCGCCGGTGATCCGGCGCAGCGCGGCGAGCGAGGCGGACAGCCCCATGCCGCCGCCGAGGGCGACGACCTTGGGCTGTGCGCCGCGGCGGCGCGGCTTGGCGCCGCGCGCCACAGCCGGCCGGCCGGCTCGGTCCCCGGGGGTCTCCCGGCGCAGCCGGCTCAGCCGCAGGGCAGTACGTCCGGTCACTCGCGCCCCATGTCCCGGTGGACGAGCACGGTCTCCACGCCCTGGGAGGCGAGGCGGGCGGCGAGCTTCTCGGCGGTCGCCACCGAGCGGTGCTTGCCGCCGGTGCAGCCGACGGCGATGGTCACATAACGCTTGCCCTCGCGCCGGTATCCGGCGGCGATGAGCTGGAGCAGCTCGGCGTAACGGTCGAGGAACTCCTTGGCGCCGGGCTGGTTGAAGACGTAGGCCGAGACCTCTTCGTTCAGGCCGGTGAAGGGGCGCAGCTCGGGGACCCAGTGCGGGTTCGGCAGGAAGCGCATGTCCACGACCAGGTCGGCGTCGACCGGGAGGCCGTACTTGAAGCCGAAGGACATGACGGTGGCCCGCAGCTCGGGCTCCTCCTCGCCCGCGAACTGGGCGTCCATCTTGGCGCGCAGCTCGTGCACGTTCAGGCTGGAGGTGTCGATGACCAGGTCGGCGTCACCGCGCAGCTCGCGCAGCAGCTCGCGCTCGGCGGCGATCCCGTCCACGATGCGGCCGTCGCCCTGGAGGGGGTGCGGCCGGCGCACCGACTCGAAGCGGCGCACCAGTGCCTCGTCGGAGGACTCCAGGAAGACGATCCGCCGGGTGACGTTCCTGGACTCCAGGTCGGCGAGGGATTCGCGAAGGTTGTCGAAGAACCGCCGGCCGCGTACGTCGACGACGACGGCGATCCGTGCCACGTTGCCCTGGGAGCGGGCGCCGAGCTCCACCATGGTGGGGATCAGGGCGGGCGGCAGGTTGTCGACGACGAACCAGCCGAGGTCCTCCAGACACTTGGCGGCCGTGGACCGGCCGGCTCCGGACATGCCGGAGATGATCACCAACTCGGGGATGACGGCGTCCGCGGCTCCCGCCGCGGCCGTCTCGATGCCCGTACCCACCTGTGCTCCGTCTTCCTTCGGCGCTTCACGCTCCGCGTGATCTTCGCCTGCTTCGCTGTGTGTTTCCCGGCCCTGCGCCGGACGTTCCTCTTCGCGCGCGTCGTTCTCGGTCATGTCTCCTGCCCCCGTCGCTCGTCCGAGGCGCCCGCGGTCACGGGCTCCTCCGCGGGGCCCGCCGTCGTCTCGGGCGCCACGTGTTCGTCGTCTTCCATGATCTCTCCGGTGGCCGTGTTCACGGCGGGCGCCGCGGGAGCCGCCTGGGCGAGGGCCACGGCGATGGTCTCCGCCGTCTTCCGCCCCACGCCGGGGACCTCGCAGATCTGGTCGATCGTCGCGGACCGGAGCTTCTTCACGGAGCCGAAGTGTTTGATCAGTGCCTGCTTGCGGGACTCACCCAGGCCCGGCACGTCGTCCAGCGGGCCCGACCTGAAGCGTTTGGCCCGCTTGGCGCGCTGGTAGGTGATCGCGAAGCGGTGGGCCTCGTCCCGTACCCGCTGGAGCAGATACAGGCCCTCACTGCTGCGCGGCAGGACCACGGGGTCGTCCTCGCCGGGCAGCCACACCTCCTCCAGGCGCTTGGCGAGCCCGCAGACGGCGATGTCGTCGATGCCGAGCTCGTCGAGGGCCCGCCGGGCGGCGGCTACCTGCGGCCGGCCGCCGTCGACGACGACGAGCTGCGGCGGGTAGGCGAAGCGCTTGGGCCGGCCGTCGTCCTCCGCGAGGGCGCTCCCGGTGTGCGGGGTCCCGTCGGCCAGGATCTCCGCGGCTCCCGGCACGGTGTCCTCGCCGTCCGCCCACTCCCCCGTCTTCTCCTTCTCGACGAGGTAGCGCCTGAAGCGGCGGGTGATCACCTCGTGCATGGAGCGGACGTCGTCCTGGCCGGCGAAGCCCTTGATCTGGAAGCGCCGGTACTCGCCCTTGCGCTGGAGCCCGTCCTCGAAGACGACCATCGAGGCCACCACGTCGTCGCCCTGGAGGTGCGAGATGTCGTAACACTCGATCCGCAGCGGCGCGCTGTCCAGGTCGAGCGCCTCGGCGATCTCCTCCAGGGCGCGCGAGCGCGTGGTCAGGTCGGAGGCACGCCGGGTCTTGTGCAGGGCGAGCGCCTGGAGGGCGTTGCGCTGCACGGTCTCCATGAGCGCCTTCTTGTCGCCGCGCTGCGGTATGCGGAGCGACACGTTCGATCCGCGGCGGGCGGTGAGCCATTCCTGGACCGGTTCCACGGGTTCGGGCAGCGCCGGGACGAGCACCTCCTTGGGGACGGAGTCGCCCGTCTCCTCGCCGTAGAGCTGCTGGAGCGCGTGCTCGACGAGGTCACCCGTGGTGACCGCCTCCACCTTGTCCGTGACCCAGCCGCGCTGGCCGCGCACCCGTCCGCCACGCACATGGAAGATCTGTACCGCGGCTTCCAGCTCGTCCTCGGCGAGGGCCATGAGGTCGGCGTCGGTCGCGTCCGCGAGGACGACCGCGTTCTTCTCCATGGCCTTCCGCAGCGCCTCGATGTCGTCGCGCAGCCGGGCCGCCCGCTCGTACTCCATCTCCTCGGCGGCTTCCGTCATCTGCTGTTCCAGCCGGCGGATGTACGTCCCCGTACGGCCCGCCATGAAGTCGCAGAACTCCTCGGCCAGGTCGCGGTGCTCCTCGGGCGAGACCCGGCCGACGCACGGGGCGGAGCACTTGCCGATGTAGCCCAGGAGGCAGGGCCGGCCGGTGCGGGAGGCGTTCTTGAAGACTCCGGCGGAGCAGGTGCGGACCGGGAAGACGCGCAGCAGCAGGTCGACGGTGTCGCGGATGGCCCACGCGTGCCCGTACGGACCGAAGTAGCGGACGCCCTTCTTCTTGGCCCCGCGCATCACCTGCACGCGCGGGAACTCCTCGTTCATCGTCACCGCGAGGTGGGGGTAGCTCTTGTCGTCGCGGTACTTCACGTTGAACCGGGGGTCGTACTCCTTGATCCAGGAGTACTCGAGCTGAAGGGCCTCGACCTCCGTGGACACGACCGTCCACTCCACCGACGCGGCCGTGGTGACCATCGTCCGGGTGCGCGGGTGGAGATTCGCCAGGTCCTGGAAGTAGCTCGCCAGGCGCTGCCGCAGGCTCTTCGCCTTTCCGACGTAGATCACCCGGCGGTGCTCGTCGCGGAATTTGTACACCCCTGGGGAGTCCGGGATCTGTCCCGGCTTGGGGCGGTAGCTGGAGGGGTCGGCCATGTCACACACCCTACTGGCGCGGGCCGACAGCGCGGCCGGCTCCCGGCACGCCTGTGGAAAACCTCGCCGCGCCGGCCGCCACGTCGAAGCGGGGCCCGCGGGACACGCCCGGTCCCGGCGTCCCCGGCCCGTCCGCGACCGGCCCCGCGCTCCGCGTGCGGCTCCCGGGATGCGCCGTTTCCGGCCACCCGCGTGACGTGGTGATGGGCGCCTGAGTGGGGGCCCAGGAGGGACGGAGCGCGTCCGGGGGGCTGCGGTGAGCCATGTTGAGCATCAGGTGTTGTCGGGGCTTGGTCAACACGCTTCAATGCGGGGGAACTCGGGGCGTGAACGGCGAAACCCGCGCGTGTACAGCCCCCGCGCGCCCACCGGGCGGCGCCGATGAACCGCTCTCACGGCCTGACCAGCCGTAGTGAACATCCACAGAAAGGCCCCTGCATGCGGACCGGCACACAGCACGCGGACGTCGCCACGGCGGAACTGGAAACGGCCCTGCGGGGCGGCCCCTTCCATGTCGCACTGCGCGCAGCGATCACCGCCCGCGGGCTGCCGCTGCAGCGCGTGCAGCACCATCTTTCGCGATACGGCGTCAGAGTCGGTGTGACGAGCCTGAGTTACTGGCAGCAGGGCGCCCGCCGCCCCCAGCGCCCCGAGTCGCTGAGAGCCGTCCGCGCCCTGGAGGAGATCCTCCAACTGCCCGACGAGTCTCTGATCAGACTTCTGGCCGAGGCCGAGGAGCGCTCCGATCCGGAACGGCCCACAGGGCGTTCCTACCGCTCACTCGTCGAGGCCTCCGGTGTCCTGGAACGGCTGCTGGCCGAACTGGAGTCCCCCCTCGACGGCGGTCTGCACACCCTCGGCCATCACGAACGGGTGCGCATAGGCGCACGTCGCGAACTGCTGGGCCGCGAGTCGCACCACATCGTGCGCGCACACAAGGACGGTGTGGACCGCTATGTCGCCATCCATCACGGCGACCCCGGATGCGCACCGGAGCGGACGACGGTCCGGGCGCTGGAGAACTGCCGCACGGGACGGGTGCGCTGGCACCGCGAGACCGGCGTCCTCGTCGCGGAACTGCTCTTCGACACCCGGCTGCGGGCGGGCGAGACGTTCCTCTTCCGCTACGCCGTCGAGGACGGCACGGCCGGGGCGTCCAGCGAGTACGTCCGCGGGTTCGGCTTCGCCGGCGGACAGTACGCGCTCCAGGTGCACTTCGCCGAGGCCGCGCTGCCCGTGCGCTGTCACCGCTTCACCCAGCACTCGGCCGCCGCGCCCCGCAGCGGCCGGCAGGAACTGCCGCTGAGCGGCCGGCACCGCTCGGTGCACCTGGTCGAGCCGCGCGTACGGTCGGGGATCGTCGGGATCGGCTGGGACTGGGAGTGACCGGCCGGCCGCAGCCCCTGCCGAGCGCCGGGTGCGGCCTCCGGTCCGGTGCGGTCCCCCGCCACGCGCCGGGTGCGGCCTCCGGCCGGGCCGGGTCCGTACCCCGGTCTCAGGCGCCCGGCCCCGCGACGATGTTCCCGTTCTGCTCCTCGACGGACAACGCGTGGAGCGGCACGGTGGCCGGTGCCCTCAGCACCTTGCCGGTCTCGGCGTCGAACTCGCTGCCGTGACACGGGCACACGAGGGTCGTGCCCTGGAGCTTGTTGATGGCGCACCCGGCGTGCGTGCAGATCAAGCTGAACGCCTTGAGCGAACCGTCCTCGGCACGGCTGACCACGACATTGTGGTCCTCGTACAGCTCGGCACCGCCCTTGGAGACGTCGCTCGCCGCGCCGAGGACGACGGGAGCGGTCGGCGTGGCGGGGGTCCCGCCGCCGCTGCCGCCGGAGCACGCGGCGAGGCCGAGCCCGGCGACCGGGGTGAGCGCCGCTCCCCGCAGGACGGTACGACGGCTCGCGGACGGACGGCCGGACATGGCATCTCCACTGGTCGAGGGTGCCGGCGGACACTCCGCCGACGACGCCGGGGCTGACACGGCGGCGGCGGCGTACACCGACCATACCGGTACAGATCATTCCGCCCGTTGCGGGGGCCGGCCCGTGCGGCTCGGGGACGTAAACGCTTGCGCAAACGTATGCGTAAGCGTTTACGCGAGCCGTCGGATGGGATATGTTCACCGGCGAGCTGCGGGTACCGTCCCTTTCGCGGTCCGGCGTCCGGGCTCCGAGCACCGGTCGGCACCGGGTCCGCTTCACGGGCGAGCGACCGGGACTCAGGGAGGAAGCGCCATGGCGACGATGGCCGATGTGGCCCGGCGGGCGGGCGTGTCCATCGCGACCGTCTCACACGTCCTCAACGACACCCGTCCGGTGCTGCCCGGGACCCGCCAGGCCGTGCTCGACGCGATCGACGAGCTGGGCTACACGCACAACACCCTCGCCCGTTCACTCGTCACCTCCCGTACGCGGTCCATCGGGCTCGCGGTGTCGGCGATCAGCAACCCCTTCTTCACGGAGATCCTCCAGGGCGTCGAGGCCGGAGCCCTCGAACACGGCTACGGCCTGCTGATCGCGGATCCGCACGACGACCCCGGGCACGAGCGCAAGGTCGTCCAACTGCTCCACGAACGGCGCGTGGACGGAATGATCATCGCGCCGTCGGCTGCTCCTGACGCGCTCCTGCGCTACCTGGAGCAGCACGACGTACCCACCGTCTTCCTGGACCGGCTCGTGGACGCTCCCGCCGGAAGCGGCTTCCGCCACGACCAGGTGTGCGCCGAGAACACCGCCCCCATGGCGAGCCTGGTGACCCACCTCGCCGAGCGGGGCCACCGGCGTATCGGACTGGTCGCGGGCCTTCCCGGACTCAGCACGACGGCGGAGCGGATCACCGGCTACCGGCACGGCCTCGCGCGGGCCGGACTCCCCGACGACGAACGGCTCGTGGCGCACGGCGACTCCCGCGCGGAAGCCGCCGAGGAGGCCACCCACCGGCTGTTGTCGCTCGGCGCGGCGCCGAGCGCGCTCGTGACCGCGAACAACGCCATGACCGTCGGCGCGCTGCGGGCCCTGCGCGACCGGGGTCTGTCCGTGCCGGGCGACGTGGCGCTGTGCTGTTTCGACGACTTCTCCTGGGCGGATCTGTTCACGCCGAGGCTCACCGTGATCGCCCAGCCGAGCAAGGAGATCGGGGCCACGGCCGTCCGGCTGCTCCTGGAACGGCTGGCGTCCCCGCATCTGGAGAGCCGCACCGTCCGGCTTCCCTGCGCCTTCGTCCACCGCACCTCGTGCGGCTGCCCCGCGACCACGGTACGTACCGAACGCTCCGAACGCTCCGAACGCTCCGAACGCTCCGAGAACGAGATACCGAGGAAAGGATCCGAGTCGTGATCGTCGTCGCCGGTGAGGCCCTGATCGATCTGGTGCCGCAGGACTCCGGCGCCCTGGCGGGACTGCTGCCCCGGCTGGGCGGCGGCCCCTACAACACGGCGGTGGCGCTCGGCCGCCTCGGCTCCCCCACGGCGTTCTGCTCCCGCGTCTCCCACGACGCGTTCGGCCAGGCCCTCCTGGACGGACTCGTGAACGCGGGCGTCGACGTGTCGTCCGTGCGGCGCGGCGGTGAACCGACGACGCTGGCCGTCGCCACGATCGGGACGGACGGCTCGGCCGCGTACTCCTTCTACGTCGAGGGCACGGCGGACCGTCTCTTCGCCGCCCCGGACCAACTCCCCGACGGGGCGAGGGCGGTGTCCTTCGGGACCTGTTCACTCGTCCTGGAGCCGGGCGCGAGCGCGTACGAGGAGCTGATGCGGACCGCCGCGGCGCAGAACGTCTTCACCGCGCTCGACCCGAACATCCGGGCCGGGCTGATCCCCGACCCGGACGCCTACCGTGCCCGGTTCAGGAGCTGGCTCCCGTCGGTGTCCCTGCTCAAGCTGTCCGAGGACGACGCCCGGTGGCTCGGCGGCACCCCGCGCACATGGCTGGCCGCCGGTCCCGCGGCGGTGGTGATCACCCGGGGCGGCGACGGTCTCACCGCGTTCACCCGGGACGGCGCGGTCCACTCCGTGCCCGGCGAACCGGTGGACGTGGTGGACACCATCGGTGCCGGCGACACCGTGAACGCGGCGCTGCTGCACGGCCTTGCCGCCCGGGACGCCCTGTCCCCGACCGCACTGACGGAACTGGGCCCCCAGGGCTGGACCGAGCTTCTGCGCTTCGCGGCCCGCGCCGCGGCGGTCACCTGCTCCCGCGCCGGAGCGGAACCGCCGTACGCCCGCGAACTCGGCGATCTATAGGCCGGATTCTCAACAGGCGGCGCCCCACGGGGTTTCCCGCGGGGCGCCGCCTGTCGAGACAGGGCCGAACCGGTCCGGTGTGCCGGTCGGTTGTGCCGAACCGGTGTGCCGGACCGGCCGGGTCAGGCCTTTCGGGCCCGCGTGGTCTTCTTCGCGGGAGCCGCCTTCTTGGCCGCCGTCGTGGCGGTCTTCTTCGCCGCGGCCGCCTTCTTGGTGGCCGTGTTGTTGACGGTCTTGGTGGCCGTCTTCCTCGCCGTCGTCCCGGCGGCGACCGTCTTCTTGGCGACCGTCTTGCGCGGGGCCTTCACGGGAGCGGCGTCGCTGATCCGGTCGGCGCCGAGAATCTCGCGCAGGAACTTGCCCGTGTGGCTGGCCGGAACGCCGGCGACCTCCTCGGGCGTGCCCTCGGCGATCACGAGACCACCGCCGTTGCCACCCTCGGGTCCCATGTCGATGACCCAGTCCGCGGTCTTGATGACATCGAGGTTGTGCTCGATGACGATGACCGTGTTGCCCTTGTCGACCAGACCGGACAGCACCGTGATGAGCTTGCTGATGTCCTCGAAGTGCAGACCGGTGGTCGGCTCGTCGAGGACGTACACGGTACGGCCGGTGGAGCGCTTCTGGAGCTCGCTGGCGAGCTTGACGCGCTGCGCCTCACCGCCGGACAGCGTCGGCGCGGACTGGCCGAGCCTGACGTAGCCGAGGCCGACGTCGTTGAGCGTCCTGAGGTGACGGGCGATCGCGGGCACCGCCTCGAAGAAGGCGAGCGCCTCCTCGATGGGCATGTCCAGGACCTCGGAGATGGACTTGCCCTTGTAGTGGACCTCCAGGGTCTCCCGGTTGTAGCGCGCCCCGTGGCAGACCTCGCAGGGGACGTACACGTCCGGCAGGAAGTTCATCTCGATCTTGATGGTGCCGTCGCCGGAGCAGTTCTCGCAGCGGCCGCCCTTGACGTTGAAGGAGAAGCGGCCGGGCAGATAGCCCCGCACCTTCGCCTCGGTGGTCTCGGCGAACAGCTTGCGGACGTGGTCGAAGACTCCGGTGTACGTCGCCGGGTTGGAACGGGGAGTGCGGCCGATCGGCGACTGGTCGACGTGCACGACCTTGTCGACGAGGTCGTCGCCGTCCACGCGTGTGTGGCGCCCCGGCACGTTCCTCGCGCCGTTCAGCTCGCGGGCCAGGTGCGTGTACAGGATGTCGTTGACCAGGGTCGACTTGCCGGAACCCGATACACCGGTGACGGCGGTGAGGACGCCCAGCGGGAAGGACACGTCGATGTCCCGGAGGTTGTTCTCGCGGGCGCCGTGCACCGTGAGCCTGCGGCCCGGGTCGGCGGGGCGGCGGATGTCCGGGGTCGGGATCTGTCGCTTGCGCGAGAGGTACTGACCGGTCATCGACTCGGTGTTGGCGAGCAGCTCCTTCAAGGGGCCGCTGTGCACGACCTTGCCGCCGTGCTCACCCGCGCCGGGACCGATGTCGACGACCCAGTCGGCGACCTTGATGGTGTCCTCGTCGTGCTCGACGACGATGAGCGTGTTGCCCATGTCGCGGAGGCGGACGAGGGTCTCGATCAGCCGGTGGTTGTCACGCTGGTGCAGACCGATGGAGGGCTCGTCGAGGACGTACAGGACGCCGACGAGTCCGGAACCGATCTGGGTGGCCAGGCGGATGCGCTGGGCCTCGCCGCCGGAGAGGGTGCCGGCCGCGCGGTTCAGCGACAGATAGTCGAGGCCCACGTCGACCAGGAAGCGCAGCCGTTCGTTGACCTCCTTCAGGACGCGCTCGGCGATCTTCTTGTCGCGGGCGTTGAGCTTCAGCCTCCCGAGGAAGTCGGCGCAGTCGCTGATGGACATGGCGGCGACCTCGGCGATGGACTTCTCCATGACCGTGACCGCGAGGACCAGCGGCTTCAGACGCGTGCCCTCACAGGTGGGACAGGGCACCTCGCGCATGTAGCCCTCGAAGCGCTCGCGGCTGGCGTCGCTCTCGGACTCGCTGTGGCGCCGCTTGACGAAGGGGACGGCCCCCTCGAAGGGCGTGGTGTACACGCGCTCGCGGCCGTACCGGTTGCGGTAGCGGACCTCGATCTGCGTCTTGTGACCGTAGAGCAGGGCCTTCTTGGCGCGCTGCGGCAGCCCGGCGAACGGGATGTCGGTCCGGAAGCCCAGCGCGTCCGCGAGGGCGCCGATCAGCCGGCCGAAGTAGTCCTTGGTGTGTCCGTGCGACCAGGCGTGGATGGCGCCCTCGTCCAGGGACTTGTCCTCGTCCGGGACGATCAGCTCGGGGTCGACCTCCATGCGCGTGCCGATGCCCGAGCACTCGGGGCAGGCGCCGAACGGCGAGTTGAAGGAGAAGGAGCGGGGCTCCAGCTCCTCGAAGGAGAGGTCGTCGTAGGGGCAGTACAGGTGCTCCGAGTACATGCGCTCGCGGTCGGGGTCGTCCTCGGGAAGGTCGACGAAGTCGAGCACGACCATGCCGCCGGCCAGTCCGAGGGCGGTCTCCACGGAGTCGGTGAGACGGCGCTTGGCGGAGTCCTTCACGGTGAGACGGTCGATGACCACCTCGATGGTGTGCTTCTCCTGCTTCTTCAGGGTCGGCGGCTCGCTGAGCTGGATCGTCTCGCCGTCGACCCGGGCCCGGCTGTACCCCTTGGTCTGGAGGTCGGCGAAGAGGTCGACGAACTCTCCCTTGCGCTCGCGCACCAGCGGCGACAGGACCTGGAAGCGGCTCCCCTCCGGGAGCTCCAGCACCTTGTCGACGATGGCCTGCGGCGACTGGCGGGAGATGGGACGGCGGCACTCGGGGCAGTGCGGCTTGCCGATGCGCGCGAAGAGCAGCCGGAGGTAGTCGTAGACCTCGGTGATGGTGCCGACCGTCGAGCGCGGGTTGCGCGAGGTCGACTTCTGGTCGATGGAGACGGCCGGGGAGAGACCTTCGATGAAGTCCACGTCCGGCTTGTCCATCTGGCCGAGGAACTGCCGGGCGTACGAGGACAGGGACTCCACGTAGCGCCGCTGGCCCTCGGCGAAGATCGTGTCGAAGGCGAGGGAGGACTTGCCCGACCCCGACAGGCCCGTGAAGACGATGAGCGAGTCGCGCGGGAGGTCGAGCGAGACATTCTTCAGGTTGTGCTCGCGCGCTCCACGGACGATGAGACGGTCGGCCACGCCGGTCCGTACCTTTCTTGAGAGAAGTGACAGGGGCCGCGGGCCCCCGTCTTCTCAGACTAGGGCGAGCCACTGACAGCGCCGGTTGCTTTCGCTGGTTCACAACAATCCCGGGCCCTCCAGCATGCCCGACGCCACCATCGAGCCTATAGCACGCGCATTCGATTTACGGGGGCGGCCGACCAGCTTCACCCGAATGTGTGGCGGGGCTAGGGTCGACCTCATGATGGATCATGTGCGCGACCTGGCGTCTGTACGTGACGCGACGGAACGACTGCTCACCGCTGTCACCAAACTGGACAACGCCGCCGTGGCCGAGCCGTCACGGCTTCCCGGCTGGAGCCGTGGGTATGTGCTCGCCCACCTGTCCCGCAACGCGGACGCCCTGGTGAACGTTCTGGAGGGGCGGCCCATGTACGCCTCCGCGAGCACCCGGGACGCCGACATCGAACGGGACGCCCCGCGTCCGCTGGAGGCGCAGCTCGCCGACCTGCGGGAGAGCGCGGCCCGCTTCGACGGGACGGGAGCCGCTCCCGCGGACTGGTCCCGCACCGTGGCACTGCGCAACGGCGTCACCGACTCCGCGGCCCGGGTGCCCTTCCGGCGCTGGGTCGAGGTCGACCTGCACCACGTGGATCTGGGCATCGGCTACGAGCTGGAGGATCTGCCGGAGGAGTTCGTGGCCCGGGAGATCGACTTCCTCGCGGAGCGGTTCGCCGGCCACGAGGACGTGCCCTCCACCGCGCTCGTCACCGGCGACGGCCGGTCGTGGACCACGGGCGGCGGCGCCGGGGGCGGACCGGTCGAGGTCCAGGGCCCGGCGGCCGACCTGCTCGGCTGGCTCTGCGGCCGCCGCGACGGCTCCGCTCTGACGGTTCGCGGCGACCGGCTTCCGGCGCTGCCTCCGCTATAGGCTGCCGTCATGACGTACAGCGGAGCGGTGACGGTCGGCGGCCCGGCCGACGTGCACGAGCTGCCAGACCTGATGATCTCCAAGGTCGCGGTCGGACCCATGGACAACAACGCGTATCTGCTGCGCTGCCGGGCCACCGACGAGCAGCTCCTGATCGACGCGGCGAACGAGGCCTCGACCCTGCTCACCCTGATCGGTGACGACGGCATCACGTCCGTCGTGACCACCCATCAGCACGGAGACCACTGGCAGGCCCTCGCCGAGGTCGTGGCCGCCACCGGCGCGCGTACCTACGCGGGCCGGGACGACGCCGACGGCATCCCGGTGCCGACCGACGTCCCTCTGCAGGACGGCGACACGGTCAGGGTGGGCAACGTGGAACTCACCGCGCGCCACCTGGTCGGGCACACACCGGGCTCGATCGCCCTCGTCTACGACGACCCGCACGGACACCCGCACGTGTTCACGGGCGACTGTCTCTTCCCGGGCGGCCCTGGACGGACAACACAGCCGGCGGAGTTCAACTCCCTGATGGACGGCCTGGAGGCCAAGGTATTCGACGTCCTGCCCGACGAGACCTGGGTCTACCCCGGCCACGGCAACGACACCACCCTCGGCACGGAGCGGCCCCACCTCGCGGAGTGGCGCGCACGAGGCTGGTAACCGACCAACGACGGCCGCCCCCGTTTCGAAACCGAAGCGGAGGCGGTCGCGCGTTCAGGCCCGTTCCGCGCTCGCGCCCCACGGACGGTGACCTCCAGAGCACCGTCACCGACGTCGGCAGCAGTGACCGCCAGAGTCGGGGGCTGTTCCATGGGCTGTGGTCTGCTGGGCAGGGTTCACCTGGCAGGCAGCGGAACCTCCCACCGCTCCGCAATCCACCCCTTCGGCTCCCAGCCGTACCGCCTCAGTCTTCTGCCCTCTTCCACCCGTCCGGCCGCGTGCAGCACATCGACCGCCAGCGTCATGGCGCCGGTATTGCCGGCTTCAGCATGGACCTGCAGCCGCTCCAAGGCTTCGGCTACCTGTGTGGGCTTCTGCACCAACCACGCATAGTCGTCCCTCAACATCAGGGGGGCCCACTCCGTGGTGACCCTCGCGCCGTCGACGACGTTGCGTTGGATCCAGGCATCCGCAGCCTCGATATGTTCCATCTTCTCCAGCAGGGTGTCCATCCCCAAGGGGGCGGGATTACTTGCCTCGGAAGCACGCTGGTGGCACGCGACGGCTTCGTCCGTCATGCCGCGCCTCGTCAGCAACAAGACCGCCCATCCCAGGGCGAGAACGTTGCCGGACTCGGCGCCGCGCTGGTACCAGGCGATCGCTTCCTCCACCCGGTCAGCCACCCGCAGGAGGTCGGCCGCCGGTCTCAGCGCACGGGTGTCGCCAGCCTCGGCGGCGCCTTGGTAGAGGTGCATGGCGATCCGGAGGAGACCACGGGCGTGGGCTGCGCGGGCCAGTGATGCGCGGGCTGCGGGGGTACCGTGATCAATCAGAGCGTCCCACGTGTGAGCCGGAACGGGGACATCGGGAGCATCGCGGGCGTCGGGAGCCAGCGGAACGGTGCCGATGGAACGTCGGCCGTGTTGTTCGAGGTAGTCGGCGAGGCGGTAGTGGGGCTGGGCAGGGACGGCTTGGCCGCGTCGGTGGCGGATGCGGGTCAGCGGGCCGCGGGTGCCGCGCACCGGGCGAGCGACATGAGCGAGGGCTTGTTCGAGCCAGTCGTCGTCCAGCAGGTCCCACTGGGTGTCGGTGAGATAGCCCTCGGCGGCGGCTTCCAGCAGAGCCAGGGACAGGGCAGGGCCGTGACCGAGGCGGCGGACGTCCATAGCGGCCTCGATCAGCGCTTTCGCCGCCGGGCGTGCGGTGCGGTACCGCTCGATCAGGGCGGGGACGCCAGCCAGATACTGGGTGACCTGCCCCTGCTCCGAGTGTCGAAGGGCTTCGGCGAGGCGGGGGTCGCTGGTGGCGGTGGCCTCTGCGGTCTTCAGTTCGTCGACGGTGAAGACCTCGGGGATTGTGATGCTCTTGTTCATAACCAGTTGACGGGCCTGCGAGTGCGGGTCCGGCCCCGTCGCGGGAACGGGGACATAGGTGAGTGCGTCCCACTGCTCGGGCCAGATGGTGCCCAAGACCAGCACCGGGCCGCGCTCGGGGGCGTTCAGCAACTCACGGAGGCCGGAGGCGACCTGCGCGCTGTGCTCCTGGTCGAGGAGGTAGTACTGGGCTTCGTTGAGCCACACCACGGTCTGCGGTGCCACCAGGTCCAACTGCCCGACTACCGCTGAGGGGCGGTCCGGCTCGATCGGGTGCCACAGCCGCCATCCGTCCGGCAGTTGCTTCACCGCCTCCCAGCAGGCCCGGGTCTTGCCCGTGGAGGATCCGCCGACCAGGACCGCGATGCCGCTCTGCCCTCCCTCGGCGGCGGACACCACCGAACGCAGCCGCGCGTCGAACTGCCGCGTGACGTAGGCCGGCAGCGTCCCGAGCCTGTCGATGGCAGCGCCGACGTCCAGGGCCGGGTGCACCTCCAGATGGTCCAGGACTAGCAGGTCGTCGAACTCGCTGATCGGCCGACCCGCAGGGGTGTGTATCCCGGCCTCGGTCCACAGCTTGCACACCCGCGCGGCCAGATCGCCCTCATTCCACGCGGCGCGGCGGGCAAGCACCATGGCGACGGAGACCGCGTCGGCCTGGCTGGGCGGCAGGTTCGGGGAGCTGATGATGCGGCTGATGGTGTCCCGGCTCGGCGCCCCTGAGAGGTTGTCGTCGGCCTCGATGTCCGCGGTCATGTCGTCCAGGCTCGGGGCGTTCGCCGCCAGGTACGCCTCATACAGCAGATCTTTTAACTCCCTTAACGGACGCGGCCATTTCACCCGTGCCCGCTCCAGCCTTCGCGGCCGCCTGGTGGGCCCGCCCCCCTTGTCGCGACTCATCGCACCATCATCCCCCGCTCCGGTACCGGGTACAGCCTGAACAGCACCGATACCGCCACAGGCGGGGCGCTCGTCGCCAATGGGAGTCGATCTTTGTGCGGGGCCGAGTGTGTAGAGCGAGCTGGCCAGCTGCCTACCTGCTGATCGCGACCCATGGAGGTCCCATGTCCCGTAAGCGCCTGACGCGCCCCGAGCGCCTGGCCCTGGTCTACGCCGTCTTGGGCGGAGTCGTCTCCGGTGCCGCCGGAACTTTCGTCGCCTGGCTGCTGGGCCACCTCTCCTTCTAATTTCCCATCCGGGGGCCTCCTGTCCAGGTGGCCCCCGGACTCGTCCGCTTGGCTGTCGCATCAGTACCGGAGTGGAACCCGAGATCCCCGCCCATGCAGGAGCTGCCTCCCCGCGCGATCTCCAGCGGGTCGTTTCCGGCTGGCGGCTGGGGCGGCGGTGTCGAAGCCACTGCGCAGCGAGTATCCGGACCAGTCGCCGGAGAAGCCGGCGACGACGGCCAGGCGCTCGACGTCCTCGGCGGCGGCCTCGGTGGTCATCCGCCCGGCCGGGTCCCGATGATCCGGCCATGCCGGATCACGGCGGGGCGATGCGGTCCCAGCGGTTCGACGAGCATGGCGCAGGTCTGCAAAGAGAGAGCCGCGACGTTGGAAACCGAAGGCGCACCAGCTGGCCTCGCTGGCAGGATCACCGCATGCTCATCACACCGCGCCCCGGCGCAGACCGGGAGAACATCCGGCAGGTCCTCAGCGGCGTCCACACCACGGCCATGAACCTGCAGCGGCCGTACGGCAGTGCCTTCGAGGGGCTGCTGACGTATCTGGAGTGGGCCACGGAGTCCGCGCGGATGCTGCGCTCCCAGATCAGCGACCGGGACCTCGACCAGCTCGTGTTCACCGACCGCTACCGGGCGCTCCTGGGCAGCTGCGGCACGCTCGCCGGGACCGCCCAGCAGCGCCTCGTGAACGGCCTGGTTCAACTTGAGGTCGCCGAACGGATCGAGGCGTTCGAGGCGGCCGTGGCCGCGCTGGATACGCGGATCGGCCGGTGGAGCCAGCGGGAGGTGTTCGCCGTGGCCGACTCCAGCTTCTACATCCAGAACGAGGTGAAGCTGGCCGACGTCGACCTGCACGAGGTGCTCGACGTGCCGCGCTATCAGTTCGTGCGCCTGTTGTTTCCGATCGTGGTGGTCGACGAGCTGGACGACCTCAAGGACGCCAGCAAGCACCGAGCCCGCTGGCGTGCCGCCCACACGCTCGGCCTCCTCGACGGGGTCCTCAAGGGCGGCACGCACGGGGTCCTACACGAAGGGGAGCACACCGTTCAGGACGGCGAGACCCGCGGCAGGGTCAACGTTGAGATCGTCCTCGATCCCCCCGGCCACGTGCGCCTGGACCGCCCCGATGTCGAGATCATTGACCGGACGGTGGCCATCCAGGGCCTGGCTGGCCGCGACGTTCGGTTGCTGACGTGCGATACGAGTCAGCACACCCGGGGCTGGGCCGCCGGGCTGCAGGTGACCAAGGTGGCGACGAAGGACCCCGGGGACGAGCCGGACTGGTCGGCCCCGGACAGGTCTGGCACCGGCGTACGCGCGCAGCGGCGCGCCCGACTGGCCGAAGCCCAGGCTCCGACGGCCAGTTGAGAATCGAGCACCACGGCAGTAACACTGCGCTACACGCCGCCTGGCGGTAGCTATACGAGAACAATGCCTACAGCGACCGGTCCGCCCGGAGATGCGGCCTTCACGGTGAGCGCTGGAGATGGCTGGGCATGATGCCGGCGGGCCCCTCCGTGCGCATCGAGCGTCAGAAATCCATGGGGTGCGGGTGAGGCAGACGCGTACTCCGAACCCGGTCGACCAGGTCCTCGACGACGGTCGCGCCGTCCTCCACGGTCGTCGTGAAGATGTGGCTGACCGGGCTGAGTCCGGTGTAGAGCACGACGCGCGCGTCGTCGTCGGTCGGGAGGTCCCGGGGCAGGGGCAGCAGGTTGTCTCCAGCGAGCTGCTCCCCGGTCGTGCCGTACGTCCGGCGGACCTCCCGGCCGGAACATGCGGCTACTGCTGCACGCCGATTGTCCGGGGTTACGCTGGCCGGACGGTGAGGGCCGGATAGACCCTCACCGCGGCTGCCTTCATGACCGGAGGCCCGTGTCTTTGCCCTGCGAAAGCGAGCACGGACCCCCGGGTCGGGTAGCCAGGGGCCGGTCCGTCATCGACGGCCGGCCCACAGACTGAGCAAGACCGGCGCGGCCACCAGCACAGTGTCCATCGCGTGCCACGCGAATCTGCCGCGTTCGGTCATCGACCAGCGCACGAACCGGCCGTACTTGGCCCTCGGCTGCTGCCGCTCGCGCCGGCGGGGTGTCATCCTCATTGCTCCTCATCCCTCCTTTCTCGTTCGTCGTTGCGTTCGGGACGCCGGACGTGTCCGGTGGTCCTCGGCTCCGCGGACGCAGGGGGTCGGCGGCGGTCATCCCGGCTGTCCGGCCTGAGTGTCGGCGTCGTCCTGCGGCGTGAGCGGGCCGCGCTCCTCGGCCTCCAAGCGTTCGACCTCGGCCTTGCTCAGGTTGATGTTGAACGGCTCGGCCAGCTGGTAGGTGTGCACCCACTCGAAGCCGCGCATGGCGCGTGCGTCCATCACCTCGTCGGGCCCCATCTTCACCAGCAGCTTGTGGTTCAGCAGCTCCTCGATGCCCCGCGCCATCGTGTGGCGGCCCAGGCCCAGGGCCCGGGCGCCGCGGGCGTCCTGCGGCAGGGTGAAGGTTTCCTTCCGTCTGCTCATCGCGGCCAGCAGGACGGCCTTGCCGGGCATGTTCAGCTTCACGTGCCAGTCCTCGCGCCAGTACGCGAAAGGGACCCGGAAGTAGACATCGCTCTTGGTGCCGGTGGGGACGGTGTAGGCCACCGTCATGTCCCCGACCCGTCCGATCTCGTGGCGCTTGACGATCCGCTTGAGGCGGCCGTGCTGTCTCCGCTCGATCAGGCCCAACTTCTCCAGGTGCTCCCACTGCCGGGAGACGGCCACGCTCGCCCCCTTGTCGGGACGCATGTAGATGCCGGCCGCCCGCGCCCAGAGCTGCGAGCGCTCGGTGACGCCGAAGTCGCGGCCGGTGGTGACGGCGTAGACCAGCAGCAGCAGCTCTAGGGCGTGCGGGATCCGCAACAGCTTGGACAGGGGCCCAGGCCCGGTGCTCGGATCTCCGGGCAGACTCTTGATGCGGCTGTTCTGGACGAACTCCCGGCGTATCGGGAACACTTCGTCCTTGCGTCGGGAACGCCCCAACAGGTACTCGATCGACTCTTCCCGGGTCATCACACGCTGGACCATGGACTCGCTCCCCTCCACCGGCACCCCAGCGGTGCCCCCGAGAAGAGAATGCCTCCAGCCCTTCGCTCCGGACGAACTGCGAGCGCCGCTCCCGCACCCCCTCGTCACCGGTGCCGGAGGCACTGGTAGAACCAGACTCCCAAGACCACCATGCAGGACCCTGACCGGCACAAACGGCAGGTCAACGCGCAGTGACGCCGCCTCAATGTCGGTTCCCAGACTGGACAGTTGCGGTCTGAGAACCCATCGTCGTCATAGATCCGCGGAAAAGGGTGCGCTGCGAGACAGCGGCGAACCGGCCGCCTCCGTAACGCAACCCGCGACCTCGATCTTGGGGAGCGCCGGTACGGCGGCGGCGCTGAAAACGACCAGGGTCAGGGATGCTCGGTCGAGGAAGCTACCCCGCCAGGAACATGCGGAGGACCCCGGGAAGTCGTCTCGCGCCACGTCTCCGTCGCGGTACGCTCTCGCCCGGTTAGATGCGTACGCCGCCCGCCGACACCCCGCGCCCACGCCGCAGGTGATCGACCGGCCAAGGTTCCTGTGGGAGCCCGCACCCCTCCGGCGTTCTTCGTCCGGCGGGAGCGTGGGGACCGCCAGGAGCGAGCCTCAGAGATGCCGAAAAAGAACCCGTCGACCGCCGCACAGCGAGCCCGTCAGCGGCAGGCCGCGACCGGCGAGAAGTACACGACCGCCCTCCGTGCTGAGACCCGTCCCGCCATCCGACGGCCCGCCGTCGCGCACACCATCTTCAGCGCGGTCGGCGAGGGATGGGCGCCCATCATCAGGCAGGCGGAGCATGAGCTGCGCGAGGTCTGGCCCGGCCACCCCGTGCCGTACTGGCAAGAGAAGTTCGGTGACCTGTGCTGGAAGTCCGTGCCCTATGACGCGGCCCCCGAGGTTCATGCGGTGATCCGCCGGGCCGCCCGGGAAGCCTCCGTCACCTGCCAGACCTGCCCTTCCCCGGGTCGCAAGCGCGTGGTGACGGCGAGCGAGATCATGCCGTGGGTGAAGACCTGCTGTGAGGCCTGCTACTACGTCGACCCGCACATGGTGCGCACCGACAGGTGGTACCGGGACCTCGTTCAGGACTACGAGATCCCTTGGCGGGAGGCCCGGCCATAGCGAAACGGTGGGCCTGTGGCGGGATCGCCCTGCCGGGCCCACCGGCCGTCAGAAGGTGTGCGCTACAGCTGTAGCGCGTCGAGGCGGAATGGCGGTCACAGGCCGATGCCGATCAGCGGGGAGTTCTTCACGCGGTCGACGTCGTCCATGTACCGGGCCAGGACGCGGGAGCCGTCGCCCCCCGCGGGCGATCTCCAGCGGATCGTTTCCGGCGGCCCGGGCCGCAGTGGCGAACCTGCGGCGGGGGCGAGGGGATCGGCCACGTGGTTCGGGGTCAGCGCGACGCGCGCCTCTGCGATAGCGGTCCGGGTATCAGGCCAGCAGAACAGCCGGTCGACGGAGAGCGCGCTGAGGTTACTGCACAGGAACATTCAGAGAAGCCCCCACCGGGTGCTGGGCTCTGATCAGACTGTGCGGATGACCGACATGACGGCCCGGGTCATCGCCGGGATAGCCGCTGGTGCTGCAGCGCTCAGCATGCTTGTCGCCTACCTGACGTACCGGCGATTGCGACCGCGCGTCGTCATCAAGCTGGAGCATATCCACGTGCTCCAAGGTGCTCTGACGGCTGACGGCAAGCCCCAGGTGATCGTAAAAATGAGGCTGATCAACCGCAGTGCCAGCGCAGCCCGCATAGAAGTGTTCCGCCTTTGGCTCCGCTTCGATACCGGAGGTGCCACCTATCCGGGTGGTCTGAAGAAGGGCGATCGAAGCCTCGGACGGCGCGAGCTGGAGGATCCGTTGGTCATTGGGCCGATGGATGGCGTGAAGTTCGAAGCCGTCTTCGACAAGCGGAACCTGAACCTTTTCAGTTTCCCTGTGGACTCCGGAAAGATCGACGCTGTCCTCAGCGACGGGCGGACAATCCGGCGCAAGCTGGATGACGCCGGCATCACATCGCTGAGGGTGGGCTACAGCAGAGAGCAGGGGTGAATAACTCCTGCGGTTGGCGTGATCACAGGCCGATCCCGACCAGCAGCGCCTCCCGGCGGGCCAGACCCTTCACCACTGGTGATCCCCGGTCAGTATGCCGACCCCGGACACGGCGAAGGCCCGGCTCCTAGAGCAGAACCGGACCCTCACGCCGCCCAACACCGGACACCCTCACCCCCAGGGGAGGAGTCACCCGCAGTGTGCCGCCCGGGACCGACACCGCCGGGGCGCAGCGCTATGTGTCCTCACCAGAGCGTCGCCTGCACCATTATCTAGTGGGGTCTTTCAGCAGTTCAGAGTTTGATCATCGAGTGAGTCACGGTGCTGATGTGCTGATACGACGGAAAACATTACGACCGTAACGGTTGGCATTCGCGTTCAAAGCCGCTGCGCCCCAGCGGAGCGGCCGTCGAGGTGGTCGGGCCGCACGGTATGCCACCCCCATCCAGCCCCTGACGGGCCATCGGGCGAGATCGCGCAGGTCACAGCCGGTCGGATCGGAAAGACCGTCAACTCCCGTGCTGCGCCTACTTGGATGGCTGTACGCTCTTGCCATCGCTGCCGCCGAGGGCGGCCTGTTTGTGCAGCTGGTGGTCACCGCGGTATCCACCGGCAAGACCTGAGTACGCCGCCTGCACGTCACGGGGCGGGTACCCGGATCCGCCTGCGGGTCACCGAAGCGACGCCGGGTCAGCTCAGCGACGGACCGCGGTCCTCACCGGGCGGGCACGGGTGCGTTGCGCTTCGATGGCGCTCTGCTCGCGTACGCCGGTCACCGGCCGCGAGCCCGCCTCGCGCCGGCCCATTCGATTGAGGCCCTGTGAGCACCATCGACATTCCTGACGAGCACGACGACATCGACGGCATCGAGGTCATCGACATCCGCTCCGGCGACCGCTCGACGCCGTTCGAGCACCGCGTCGAGCCGGTCAGCAAGACCACCAAGGCGATCAAGTTCCTCGAGAGCCACCCCGACGTCCAGATCTCCCCCGCCGCCGTCCGCCGGATCGCGTTCGGAGCGGTCGAGCCCGGACTCCTCGAAGGAGCCCGCCTGGAGCGCCACCGCGTCGAGACCGGCTGGCTGAGCGTCCTCACCTACCGCGCGTACACGCTGCTGCTGTCCCCCGCGATCGAGAACGACCGGCTCCTCGACGAGGCCCACTACGCGGCCGACCCGGACACCAGCGCCAACCAGCGGGTCCTGTCCATGCCCACCGCGCACGACACCTACGCCACCCTCGTCTACGCCGACGCCATGGACGAGCTCCTCGCCGCCATCGACCGGGCGTCCAAGGGCGTGAGGAAGAACAACCCGCAGGAAGTCGGCCGGCGCATCGTGGAACGGCCCCTGACGGCCGTCCCCGCCACCTTCCTCAACCCCGGACGCCACCCCGACGACGACCTGAGCCTCGTCGACGGCAACAGCCGCTGGGCGTCCTGCACCGCCGACATCAAGGTCCCGGCCAGCTCGATCCGCCCCACCAACGCCAAGGACCCCGACAGTCTGCTTCCGTCCCACCTCATGCGGCTTCCCCTCTCCGAGCGGCGGGATCTCGTCCGGGAGATCGTCAAGAACGCCCACCGCGACATCAGCGCCAACACCGGCACGAGCAGGGCGGCCCGTGCCAAGCGCGACCAGGCCGCCAGGCTCCTCAACGCGATGACCGTCCCCGTGCAGGTCATCGTCGGCTACACCGACGACAACCCGACCATGGGCATGGGACGTTTCCCCGTCGCGGTCCGCTCGCTGCTGATGCGTATGAACATCGGAGTGACGGAGTTCAAGGAGCCCTCGAAGAACGGTGTCACCGCCGAGGAGATCGTCACCGCCCTGTTCGACGCCGGCCAGCTCGGTGACAATGCCCAGGCTGTGCGGGACGTCCTCCTCGGCCGCGCCGATGTCACCGACGCCATGAAGTCCCTCGGCCTCAACCCCGCCTTCCGCGACCTGCGGTTCACGTTCGTCGTCCAGCAGCTCACCCGCAAGGAACCCCGGCTGAACGCGGTGATGGCCGCAAAGCTCGACAAGCACCGCCTCCAGGTCACCCACCGCAGCGGCCCGATCGTCGAACTCGGCCTGCGCTCGTACTCCAGCCTCCCCAAAGAGAAGCTGGCGCCCGTGCGCACCGCGCTGGACACCGGCTGCCTGTGGCAGGCGCTAGCCGACCACGAGTGGTCCGTCGAGAACATCGACAACGACCAGGCCGTGGACGACCTCCTGGAGCGCGCCGAAAACGGCGATATCCCCGCCCGGCTGCTCCTCGGCGTGCTCGCCATGGTCACCCTCGTCACCAGCGGCTACCTCCTCGCGCCCGGCGGCTCCGCCGAGCAGATCGTCGGCAACATCAAGGTCATGCGCGCCAGCGTCGGCACGGTCATCAAGACCGTCCTCGACACGAAGGAGGGCCGGCAGGTACTCGCCGACGCGATCAAGCGGATCCGGGCCGGCCTGCCCCCGCAGTGGTGGGCCGACGGCCACCTCGTCGAGCAGGACAGCTGGAAGGGCAGCGACTTCAACGCCCACCTGCGCCTCGCCGCCAACCATGGGTTCGCCCGCGAGGGCTACCAGAACGATCCCACCGCTACCGAACTGGAGGACAAGGCCCTCACGGCCTTCCAGGTGTCCCTCACCGCGGCCGCCACCGACCTCGACGACCTGATCGCCCTGCGCAAGATGAACGGCACCACCACCGAACTCTCCTGGACCGTCGTGGAGCCGTCCTTCAAGCAGCTCAGCTTCATGGGCAGCGACTTCGCTCGCATCTCCGAGGGCGAGCCGCGCTGATGACCGACACCACCTGGGCCGGCGTCGTTGTCATCACCGACGACCGGTACGCCATGCTCACCCGGCTCGCGGGCCAGTGGCTCGTCGAACCGCAGCCCGAGCCGATCCCCATCGGCGAGAACTCCGGGTACGAGGACAAGGCCATCTACATCGCGGTCAACCGCAACGGCAACGCCTGCTACTGCGGAAGGACCGCCCCCACCCGGGCCCTGAACCGGGGGGCCGCTGCGACCAGGCTCAGCCAGCACGTCAACGGCAGCACGTCGAAGCGGGACGAGTGGGTCGAGTACTGGGTGATCCCGCTGCGTGACGCCACCCCCGGCCACATTGTCTCCGCCCTGGAGAAAACCGTGGCCGCCCGCCTCAGCATCCCACTCGTGCACCGGACACGCATGCCGCGCCAGCGCACCTGACCCCCGGCCGGTCAAAACCACGGCCGGCACCGGAAACACACGTGGGCCCCCGCACCGGGAGGACGGTGCCGGGGGCCCACGTGCTGCGAGGGGCATAGCCCCGCGACCTGCGACCAGGTGGCGCCCAGCTCCAGCGCGGTACGGACGCGGCCCGCGCTGCGCCTCGATGTCCCGGCGCATCGACTCCCCCGGGGCGAGGGCGGCCAGGGCGTCGCCCGCGTCGCCGCGCTCGATCTCGTACGGGAAGTCGGCCGGCATATCGAGGTTGGCGAGCTGGTCGGCGTGCTCGCCGTGCTTCTCCGCCTGCCACCGCAACGGCACGGGCCCGCCGGGGCTGTACGGACGTCGTCGGGACGGCGGATCTCCAGGCCCTTCCAGCAGAAGTGCTCGTCGGTCGTCATGCGTCGGTCCTCCGGTGATTCAGTTCGGTTCGGTTCGGTCAGGCTTTCAGCGCGGTCCCCCGAACCTGGGGCGAACCCGGGGCGCGGGTCACAACAGGCCCGCCAAGGCGTTGTTCTCGGGCTCCCAGCCGTCGACGTCGCGGATGTACCCGTCGAGGACGGGGCTGCCGTCCACGTGGCCGCTGGTGGAGCCGATCACCTTCCGGTCCTTGCCGTGACGGCGGGCCTCTGTGATGAGCCCGGCGCGCATGGAGTGCCCGGTCAGGCGGACGGGGAGGGCCGCGCGTACTCCGGCCTCCGTGATGATGCTGCCGACGGATTGCGGCGAGAGCCCGGCCCGGGTGACGCTGCCGGTGCGGTGCATCCGGCGCAGGGCCGGGGTGTCCGGGTCGTCCAGGAGCGCAGCCTCTTTCCACGCCTGCCAGGTGCGTACGGGGCACAGCCGCTCGTCGTTGGCGTAGCGGATGCGGACCCGGCGGGGGTCAGTCTTGGACACCCGGACGTTGACGTACATGCCGAGGCCGCCGTGCAGTTCCATGCTCCGTACGGTCAGCCCGGCGACCTCGTGCCGGCGTCCGGCGATGGCGAAGGCCAGAAGCAGCGCCGTGCGGTCGCGGAGGCCGGTGAGGTTGTCGGGGCACGCGTCGACCATGGCGCGCAGCATGGGCACGGTGACGGCTGGCGCCTTCCCCCGTCCGCGCTGCGCCTCCTGGTCCTCCGCCGCCTTGCGCTCCAGGTCCTTCAGCAGTTCCCGGGCGGCCTTGGTGTGGTCGGGGCTGATGACGACCCGGTAGTCCTTGCGCAGGGTCACCGCCAGGCCGGCCAACTTCCGGTCGATGGTGGTCCCGGCGAGCGGTCCGCCGTCCTCGCCGCCCTCGCGCCACATCCAGTCGACGTACGCACGGAGCACCCCGAGGCGGACGGCGGACGTCAGCGGCACGTCGCGCTGCTCGGTGAACGTTTCCCAGGTCTTCCAGTCGGAGGCGTAGCCGCGGCGGGTGTTCTTCGGGCGCAGCGTCTCGGCGTAGGTGTCGGAGACGACGTCGAGGGCGTCGAGCCGGGCGGTCAGTTCGGGGTCGTACTCGTCGGGCATCAGGACGCGATCGGTGGTCGGGGCGAGAGGGGCGGGCAGGGCGGGCGGGGCGGGCGGGGCGAAGAGTGCCAACTCAACTGCCTGCCCAGGTGCCTGATCTATACTCATGACATGTGAGCTTATCGCGAGTTGTAGCGCTCGGGACCGCAACAGGCCGCAACGCATCGCAACAGGCGAAAGCGGACCGCGGTACCTGCCGGACCCCGCTACGGTGGTCGACGGCCGCCCTCGCGTCGGCCTGACTCCGAGCCGCTCCCGCCCACGCCGGGGGCGGCGACCGAGGACAAGGGGCCGTGAGCCTCACGCGACGTCAGCACCGCCCCGTCACGCTTCCCGTGGTCCGTACCGACGCCACGGCGGCCGATGCGTGGGGTCCGCCGCCGGGAGAGCGACCGGTCGTGACCGACGACAAGCACACCAAGAGGGCCGCCCGCGCCCTCGCGGCCCGTGAGGGCATCTCGTACACCGCCGCGCGCCGCCGTCTCACAGCCGGGCCGGTCGACCAGGAGCAGCGGGAGCTACTGCCGCCCGTGGCTGTCCCGATGGTCGGCAACCCGTGCCCGGAGGGCTGTGCCGGGTTCGGGCACCCGGGCACAGCGTGCTGGGCTTGGCGGCCCAAGGACGCGACGGGTGCCGCGAGCTGGGAGGTGCGGCGCGCGGCAGAACTCCCAGGCGGTCGGGCGGACCAGGTGATGCGGCGAGCAGAGGAGCTGCGCGAGGGCACGTCGTCCCGGTGGTCGCGGTTCCATGCCTGGGAGTCCCGTTGGCTGCTCGCCCTCGTGTACGCGATGCTCACCGACCAGTCCCCCGAACTGCGTCCGGACCGGGCCGCGCTGCGGGCGGCCGTCGAGTCGGACGACCTGGCGGCCGTCGACGCCGTCATGGAGCCGCTGGACCGGGCGGCGGCCCGCGTGCTCACGAAAGTGCCGGCGCAGTGGTGGGGCAAGGTGAAGCCGCGGTTGGACGCGTACGCGGACAAGGTCGAGGCGGACACCCGAGAGCCGGGCACCTGGCGGGAGGTTGAGGAGCGGCAGGTCGTCGGCAGCCTCGTCGACCAGTGGCGGCGGACGTGGGTACCGGTGCGCAACCACAACGGCTACGTGGACGCGCCGGGCGTGATGTGGCGCTCCCCGAAGGGTTGGGTGGACGAGCTGCTTGTCGCGCAGCACGGCGGGACCCTGGACCGGGTCCGTCTCGCCGACGGCCGCCCCGCCACGGTGTACGCGGCTGAGTGGGGCGAGGACGGGCCGCCGGTCGCGTACCGGGTGCGGGAGCTGCTCCCCGGCATGCACGGCAACGTGGGGCGTCTCGTGCCGTCCATCACGAGCGACATCCTCGTCACGGCTGCGGACTGCCGACCGTGGGGCGACGGCTGACCACGACAGCCCCGGCCTGACCTACACGTCTCGCTGGTTGACGAAGCCGAGGGACGTCAGCCCCTCGGCCGCACAGAGGTGGTCGGAGGCGCCGCCCACGCTGGTTTGCAGGAGCTGGTACGCGGCGCCTTGCCTGTGGCCCCAGTGCATCGCTGCGCGCCACAGGGCCCGGCCGTGCCCGGCTCCCCGGTGCGCCGGGAGGACGCCGAAGTACTGGGGCAGCAGCCGGACACGTCCCGCAGCGTCGGGCATTGTCTCCAGCGGTCCGATGGCGCCGGTCACGCGGTCCTCGTCGAGGGCGGTGAGGACCGGGCCGACCGTCCCGGCCTGCATCCGGCCGTGGAGGAACGCGAAGCCGTCGGCCGCCATCTCCTCGGCGAAGGCGGCGAACCGGGAGGGGTCGGGGAGCTGCCCGTACTCCAGCACCCGGCCGTCCGGCACGGGGCCCGGCCCGGCGGTGAAGTCCTTGAGCTGGACGCGGACCCCCCAGGCGTACGCGTCGGGCTGGTCGGGCCCGAGGAGCCACACCACCCGGGCCCGACCGGTGCCACGGACGGTGGCGAGCTTCCGCGCGAGGTCTGCGCCGGCAGACAGGCCGTCCGGCGCGGACCCGTACACGTGGACCCGGACCGTGCCCGGCCCGCGCTCCAGGAGCGTCGGCACCAGGGTCCGGCGCTCGTCGTGCTCGATCGCGTCGACCAGGACGCGCTCCCCCTTCGTGTCGGACCAGCGGCGGTCTTTGTCGTACGGCAGGAAGCGGCCGGTGCCTGCGGTGTCGAGGACGGCCGCGAACAGGTCGGGCAGGGGATCGCCGGGGTGGACGGGCCCGAGGGTTGGCACGTACGGCACCGGCATGACCGGCTCGATCCAGTCCCAGCGGAAGCGCATGTCCGGCACGCTACCGACGCCGGTAGCGGCGGCACTCGAGAACGCTCGCCCTCGCGAGGGGGCGGCGCGTCTCGTGGCGCGGCGGGTCCTGTCGGCCGTCGGCCCGGCGCCGCACACCTCTGGCACTTTTGACCCCGGGGAGCGTCGTACGGACAACTCCCCGGACGCAGCGATGCCGAGTTGCAAGAGATGTCACGCCGCTCGTCGTCACCAGGTGCGGCCCGGCGGCCGGGGCGGTGCGTCGAGGAACGACGTGACTGGTCGCCGTGTCGACCGCACGGGCGGTGTCGGCCTGGTCGGCCGGGGGCGGGCGGCCGGCGGGATACGGGACTCCTCGAACTCTGCGTCACGGTCGGCGAGGTCGGCCGCGGCTGCCTCCAGGACCACCGGGGCGAGCCAGCCGAAATAGACCTCGGCGGCTCGGTCCTCCGGGGTGCTCCTTCCACGCCGTGATGCCGTGGCGCTGGGCAACGTCCTCCATCCACCCCGTCCGCATCCCGTTGGTGAGCCAGCCGTGGGGCAGGGCGAGGGCGGCACACAAGGCGGAGGACGACCGGACCCACGGACTACGGCCGCGCGGCTGGAGCGCCCAGCAGGCCGGGCACAGATGGCCGCTCGCGTGGATGTCGCTGCGGAGGGTGACCTGCACACGCCTGGACCATGGCCCGCAGGTTTCGCGCGATTGCCGTGCTGCGCGGTGGACCGTATTGAGATGCCGGTGCGTTCCACTTCTTGATCAGAAGAGTGGCCGTTGGATAGGCTCCACCGATACGGTGTGTGACGCTTGGGGAACATCTTGTGTGCAGCCACCGGTGCAGGGAGGTGGGTTGTGCCTGACTCGATAGCCGTGCCGACGGGTGTCCAGCCAATCAGCTTCGACGTGCACGCAGTCCGCGGGGGAAGCCCCGGCGGAGCCCGCGACGACTTCGAAACGATGATCGCTCAGCTTGCCGCCGCGACGACCCCAAACGTACGATCCGTCGCTGCCAACCCGGGCGACTGGGGTATCGACGCTTTCGCCGGAAACCTCGGCGGAGCGATCACAGTGTGGCAGTCCAAGTACTTCATGCCGGTCACCACCAAGAAGCACGTACAGCAGGTCAAAGACTCGCTCGACAACGTGCTGAAGGCAGCCGTCAAGAACGGCCACACCATCGCCAGCTGGATTCTGTGCATCCCCTCCAGCATGGACGGCCCCATGACGGCATGGTGGGACACGTGGACGAAGGCGAGGGAGAAGGAACACAGCCTCGTCATCCAGCTCTGGGACGAGACCGCCCTCCGGAAGAAGCTACTTAGCCCCGAGGGCGACGACGTGCGTCGCGGCTTCTACGAGACGTACGCTCAGGCCGCCCCCGCCCCCGTGGAGCAGCTTCGGCTGGTACTCGAAGTCGAGGACGACAAGGCAGCCGCCCTTGGCTCCGCCTTGTTCATTCGGCAGATGACCGAGGCTGGCCACGTGGAGCTGGACTCGGCCAAGAGGCAGTTCTTCAATGCCGATCTGGTGGCTCGCGAGATCGCGCACAAGGATGTTCCGGCGGAGGTGGCGGCGCTCAGTTCCGCCGATGCGACGCTCCACGGTCTATGGGAGATGCAGTTCAACGAATGCGCGGCCGAGGACGCGCTTCGGGTTCTCCACACCCGTGTCTGGCGAGATGTACGCAACGAGCACGACAAACTGCCGAAGTCGCTCCGCCTGGAGCTGGTGCACAGCTGGGGGCTGGTCCACCGGCTCGTGGACAACCGCAAGGCGGGCTGGGTCAAACACTGGCGGCAGATCGCCGCCGAGCACTCCGACGGCTGACCGTCGTCGCCTGTCTTGTCAGACCTACGAGGAGTTCGCTGTGGAAGCACACCGGCCGGTGATGATGCCGGAGGACGAGGTGACCTTCCGGCTGGCGCAGCTGCTGCTTCTTCTCGACGCTGTCGCCGGACAGGACGCGAAGGGGGCGAGCCTGGAGCGCATCGGCTACTACGATTTCCTGTCGGCGAATCCCTTCCTCGTCGTCGATTCCGACGGCCGGGAGGGCAATATGCTCAGGCTGGCCGGGTTCGATCCGCAGGTGCTCTCGTACGCGTCCTCCTCGCAGCGCTTCACCAGTCGACGCGAGCGCATCCAGCACGACCTCGGACTGCTCGTGGCTTACGGGTGTTGCGAGGTCCACAACCGCAACGGCGCCTTCGCCTATTCGATCAACAACCGCGGTCGGGAACTCGGGGCTCGCTTCACCGCCACCTACGCCGCGTCGTTCACCACTGCGGCGTCCATCGTCGTGCGTCGCCTCCGCAAGCTCAGCGACAAGGCGCTGCGGGAACAGACCGCACGGTGGCTGCGGCCGGATGGAGAGGGCGGGCCCGGTGCCGCGCTCCTCAGCGTGCTGGGACCGGGACCGCAGGCACCTGACATGCCCTGGGAGGGATGACCACCATGCAGCCTCTGCCTGGCATCCGGATCCGGCGCCTGCGCCTTGCTGGCGTCAGCCGGAGCTATGACGTCGATTTCACGCAGGACCAGCGGGTGCGGGACCTGTCCGTGGTGGCCGGGGCATTCAGCTCGGGCAAAACCGCGGTGTTGGAGTTCATCGCCTACGGCCTCGGTGGGAAGCGCCATCCACGGCATCCTGAGGTGCTGCGGAAGGTCCGTTCCTGCCTTCTGGAAGTCGAGCTGTCCGGCGAACCGCACGTCATCGAGCGGCCCGTCGGGGAGCCGTCGAAGGTCGCCTACGTACGCCGGGGGACGCTGGACAGCCCGCCGCTCTCCAAGCCTGAGAGCAGGACCATCGAGCCGGCGGGAGCGCCCGAGAGCCTCTCCGCTCTGCTGCTGGGGCACTGCAAGCTCGAAGGCGTTCATCTGCGGGAGGCCCCCTCCAGCCGTGAGTCCCGGACCGACCCCCTGAGCATCCGCGACCTCATGAACCTCGCGTTCCTGCCCAACGAGCGCATCGCCTCCAAGAACTTCCTGTTCGAGAACGAGTACATGAAGAAACACAAGCTGAAGCAGGTGGTCGACGTCGTCTTCGGCGTTCACGACGACCGCGCCGTCGAGCTTGGGCAACGCATCAAGGAACTGGGCGCCCGACTCACCCAGGCACGCTCCGAACTCGCCGCAGCACGGGCGTTCGTCGACGAGCAGGACGTTCCCACGGTCGGCGCACTGATCGCTGAGCAATACGAAGGCGAGCTGCGGGAGCTGACCGAGCAGCTACGGGCCCTCGACGAGGCAGCGCAAGCCGGCACCACCTTCGCCGGGCGTCTGCGCCGCGAGCACCAGCAAGCTGCCCAGCGCGCCCGGCGAGCCGCTGGCGTGGTACGTGACTGCGAGACGCAACTCACCCGGATGATGCCGCTGCGGGCGCAGTACGCGGACGACCTCGTCAAGCTCAACATGCTGGCCGAAGCGCAGCGCCTGTTCGACCCCCTCAGCGTCACGACCTGCCCGGCGTGCCTGAATCGGCTGCCCGCTCCCCCGTCGGTGGAGAACGGCTCGTGCAGTCTGTGCAGCCACGAGCTGCCCCACGACGATGGGCACCTGACGCTCGGCACCGCCACAGCCGAGCACTCGTCGGATGAAGGGCGGCTGGATGTCGCGGCGGAGGTCAGAGCCACCAAGGCCCGTTTGAAGGAGATCACTGCCTACGTTGAGGGCCTGGACAGCTCGCTCGCCACGTTGAAGCTCCAGGCAGAAGACGCCGCCATCGACGAAGAACGTGCCGCGGCCGCGGTCGACGAAGCCACTTCGCCCACCGTCACCCCGTTCCTCGCCGCTCGCGACAGCCTCCAGCGCCGGCGTGAGGAAGTCCTCCGTCATCTCCAGCACGCCGAGAACGCGACGAAGCTTCAGGCTGGCCTGGAGAAGCGCGCCGCGCTCGTGGAGCGGCAGGAGGCACAGATCGAACGCCTGCGGGAGGAACGCGACCGGCTGGGAGATGCCGCCCAGGACCGGGACCTGGTCGTCGGCCGAATCAGCGGCCGGTACAGCGAACTCCTGCGGCAGTGGCGCTACCCGAAACTCAGCCAGCCGATGATCGACACGAATCTGGTTCCTCACGTACGCGGCGACTCCTACCGCGAGGCGTCATCCGGCGCCCGAACACTCCTGACCCTGGCCTGGCAGCTGGCCGTCTTCGAGGTGGCCGTCGAAACATCGGCCGCCCACCCCGGCTTCCTCATGATCGACAGCCCGCAGAAGAACCTGGGCCACGGCGCCACCCGAGACGCGGTAATCGCAGACGCGATCGCCATCGACGACTTCTACCGCCACCTGACCAGCTGGCTGGCTGAACAGGGGGCGGGTGCCCAGGTGATCATCGTCGACAACAGTCCGCCCGTGCTCGTGGAAGAGAACGTCGTGGTCCGGTACAGCCGCAACGAGGACCGGCCCCCCTACGGGCTGATCGACGACGAGACCACTACAGACGAAGGCAGCCCCGAATAACCTCCTCACCCCGCCTAGTTGTGCGCCCCGGGGTCTCGCCTACCTACGCGTCCCGCGGGATGACGATCCCGAGGGCGGTCAGTACCTCGCTTGCGCACAGCCGGTCGCTCGCGCCGCCGGTCGTGGTCTGGAGGAGTTGGTACGCGGCACCGTGGCGGTGACCCCAGTGCATCGCTGCGCGCCACAGGGCCTGGCCGTATCCGAGGCCGCGGTGTGCCGGGAGAACGCCGAAGTACTGCGGGAGCAGCCGGAGGCGCCCGGTGGCGTCGGGCATCGTCTCCATCGGTCCGATGGCACCGGCCACGGTGTTCCCGTCGAGGACGGTGAGGACCGGGCCGACGGTCGCGGCCAGCATCCGGCCGTAGAGGAACGCGAAGCCGTCGCCTGCCATCTGCTCGGCGAAGGCGGCGAACCGCGAGGGGTCGGGGAGCTGCTCGTACTCCTGCACCCGGGCGTCGGGCGCCGGGCCGGGTCCGGTGGTGAAGTCCTTGAGCTGGACGCGGACGCCCCGGGCGTGGGCGTCGGCCTGTCCGGGGGCGAGGAACGAGAGGATGCGGGCTCGGCCGGTGCCGTGGTCGGCGGCGAGCTTGAGCGCGAGGTCTGCACCGGCGGTCAGGCTGTCCGGCGCGGTCCCGTAGACGTGGACGCGGACGGTGCCCGGCCCGCGCTCCAGGAGCGTCGGTACGAGGGTCTGCCGCTGGTCGTGCTCGATGGCGTCGACCAGGACGCGCTCCTGCTTGCGGTCGGCCCATCGGCGGTCTTTGTCGTGGGCCAGGAAGCGGCCGGTCCCAGCGTTCTCGACGACGGCCGCGAGCAGTTCGGGCAGTGGATCGTCGGGGTGGACGGGTCCCAGGGTCGGCACGTACGGCACGGGTGCGACGGGGGCGAGCCAGTCCCAGCGGAAGCGCATGAGCCGCACGCTACGGGCCCGGATGTCGCTACGGTGGTCGTGGCCGCCACGTCGGCCGGACTCCGAGCCGCACGCGCCCACGCCGCAGCGGTGACCGAGGACAAGGGGCCGCGAGCCTCACGTGACGTCAGCACTGCCCCGAACAGCTTCCGTTGGCCACCGACGCCACGGCGGGGACGCGTGGGGTCCGCCCGCCGAGAGAGCGACCGGTCATGACCGACGACAAGCACACGAAGAGGGCCGCCCGCGAGCTCGCGGCCCGTGAGGGCATCTCGTACACCGCTGCGCGCCGCCGCCTCGTCGACGACCGCCAGGAGCCGCCGCCGGTCGCGTACCGGACCGTCGGCGCTCCCTGCCCGGAGGGCTGCGACGGCTCGATGCACCCGGGGTCGGTGTGCTGGCTCTGGCGCCCGGCCGACCTCAAGGGCTCGGTGAGCTGGTCGGTGCGCCGCTCTGCAGAGCTGTCCGGCGGCCGCGCGGAACAGGTCGCGCAGCGCGGCGAGGACGTCGACCCGAAGACGCAGAGCGGCCGGTGGGCCCGCTCGCACTCGTGCGAGGACCGGTGGCTGCTCGCCCTGGCGTACGCGATGCTCGCCGACCAGCGCCCCGAGCTGCGCCCGGACAGGGCCGCGCTGCGGGCCGCCGTCGAGGCGGACGACCTGGCGGCCGTCGACGCGGCCGTGGAACCACTAGACCGGGCAGCGGCCCGCCTGCTCACGAAAGTGCCAGCGCAGTGGTGGGGCGAGGTGAAGCCGCGGCTGGACGCGTACGCGGACGACGTCAAGGCGGACACCTGGGAGCCGCGCACCTGGCGGGAGATCGACGAATGGCACGTCGTCGGCCGCCTGGTCGAACGTGGCGGAAGGCGTGGGTCCGTGCGCAACCACAACGGCTACATGGACCCGCCGGGCGTACTGTGGCTCGCCCCGAAGGGATGGATCGACCGCATCCTGGTCGAGCAGCTCGGCGGGTACGCCCCGGGTGCCCGGGTCCGTCTCGCCGACGGCCGCCCCGCCGTGGTGTACGCCGTCGAGTGGGGCGAGGGCGGCCCACCGCTCGCCTACCGGGTGCGGGAGCTGGTCCCCGGTACACACGGCAACGTGGGCCGCCTGGTGCCGTCCCTGACGAGTGATGAGTTGCACGCGGCCGCCAACTGCCGACCGTTGGACGACCGCGCGTAGCCCGTCGCGTCAGTGCCAGTCGCCGGGCCCGCCGGCACCCGGCTGGATCCTGCGGCGAGGCGCCCGTGTCCTCGTCTCCGCGATGGTCACGCCCTGGTCCTGGTCGACGCGGACGGGCCGGTACAGCGCCCAGTCCTCGTCACCGACGGCCAGCCAGTCGGGGTGCCGGTAAGAACCGTGTCACCGATCCTGCTGGCTTATTCCGGGCTCAGCGTGTGGCGGCTCCTTGGCCAGGACAGCAGCGGCCGTCTTGGCGTTCCCGGCTGCGGGTGGAGTGGGGAATGTCGATGCAGCCGAAGCCGTGGCCGATGATGTCCCCCTCTCTCCCCCCGCATGACCGAATAAGCCAGCAGGATCGTCACCAGCCGCAAACGAGGGGCCTCGTCCGCCGACAGGCGCGCTCAGCAAGGTGTTAGACAACCGTGCACGCAGCCTCGTGATGTCCGGCGCGCCGCGCCCTGTCCGGGCGTGCGTCAATTACGCCTTCGGAACTTGATCGCTCGCCTCGCGCGCGAGTGATCGCCCTCTTACGGTGAGTGTTGTGTCCTCAGTATCCACGCCCTCGCCTGGTGGGCCCCCGCCTCCGAGCCGACGGCAGCAGCTGCGGGCATGGTGGGCCGACCGGCATGCTCTGCCACGGTTCGGTTTCTGGCTGATCAGCCGCGGTACCACCGTGCTGGCGGCGTGCCTGGTGCTGTACCTGCTCAACGGCCTCCTGATCGGCTGGGCACCTACTTACGAGGTGATGACCGGCATCACCTCGCCTGCGGCAGTCCACCCCCAGTGGTGCGCTTGGCCGCTCTCCCTGACCGGCTGGGCCGTGATTCCCGCCATCGTCGGCGCGGCCGCCGGCTACGTCATCACCGAGCAGATCCAGGCCCACCACTCGCAGGAGCTCGGCGATGTGCTCGACGGACTGCACCGCCTGGCCGAACAAGCACAAACGCCTCCCTCCGCTGGAGGAGGCTCGTGATCACGTTGCACGAGGTGTACGGACAGGGCAGCGATGCCGTCAAGGCGGCAGTCCGGTCCTTCGGCGCCCGACACCCGGTCGCGGACGCCGACCCTGACTCCGAGCCCGACTGGAAGAAAGCGGAACAGCACTTCACCGACCTGATCGAGGTCATCATGGGAGCCTCAGCTTCCCCTTTCACTGGCACAGCGGACATCGTGCGCAGGGCCGAGCGTGAGGCTGTTGGTTTTCTCCTCGCAGTCGATGGCCATGCCAGCTACCGCTGCCCCATCTGTGTCAAGCAGTGCCAGTTCCTGTAGTGAACCCTCGGCCTACCCTGGAGACGTGGTGACGGACACCGAACGCACCGAGCATGCGGCCCGCCTGCGCGGACTGCTGTACCTCGCCTGCCCCAACGCCGACGCCGACGCCATCACTGCTACCGCGGCAGCCGTCGCCAAGGGCACAGAGACCTCACCCCACAAAGCAGTTCCCGAGGCCGCACGACTCCGCGAGGTGCCTCGCGATCGGCACCCACTGTTTTTGACCGATGCGGACCTGCTCGGCGCGAACCTGATCGACGCGGACCTGCGCCGCGCGAACCTGTCCGGCGCGACCCTGCGCCACGCGGACCTGCGCCGCGCGGACCTGACCGGCGCGGACCTGGCCGGCGCTTACCTGGCCAGCGCTTACCTGGCCAGCGCGAACCTGTCCGACGCGGACCTGCGCCGCGCGGACCTGGCCAGCGCGAACCTGACCAACGCGGAGCTGGCTGGCGCGGACCTGACCGGCGCTTACCTGACCGGCGCGAACCTGACCGGCGCGCACCTGACCAACGCGAAGCTGGCCGGCGCGGACCTGACCGGCGCGGACCTGACCGGCGTGCACCTGACCAACGCGAAGCTGGCCGGCGCGGACCTGACCAACGTGCACCTGCCCGGCGTGCACCTGCCCGGCGCGGACCTGACCAACGGGCACCTGCCCGGCGCGGACCTGCACCGCGCATACCTGCGCCGCGCGGACCTGTCCAGCGTGAACCTGTCTGGCGCGGACCTGACCAACGCGGACCTGACCAACGCAGACCTGACCGCCGCAGACCTGACCAACGCAGACCTGGCCAGCGCGAACCTGACCGCCGCAGACCTGACCGGCGCGAACCTGACCGGCGCGGACCTGACCGGGGCGATCCTGACCGGCGCTTACCTGACCGGCGCGGACCTGCTCCTCGCGAACCTGGCCAACGCGAACCTGGCCAGCGTGCAGCTTGCTCGTGCTCAGCACATGGCTCTGCCCGTCGGCGCGAGGTGGGACTTGAACACGAACTGGCCCGAGGAGCTGGCGCCAGTCATCGTCGAGCAATCCGACGAAGTGAGTCCTGGCGTCTACCAGGTGCGGGGAGGACAGGCCAACGACCGGTCAGGCTCAGTGGGCGTCTGACTCGTGGCTGCTTTGTCGGACGAACTCACCCACCTACACCGGTCGCCCGACACACCGCCGTCGAGCACGCATCCGCCTCACGTCGCTGGGCGCGGCACTCCTCATATGCGGCTGGTGACAGCGTCCTTACCAACACCCCTAGTACCGGTACCGGCGTACGCCGCTCACGAGCAGGACTCCCCCCGCGAGGCAGGTGAGGGCGAGTCCGCCTCCCGGCCCGTGGGGGATGGCGCGCGGCATCGTCCCCGCGGCCTGGACGAGCAGGCTGGAAGCGAACGCCCAGGCGGCCGGCGCCGGGCCCCGGACCTCGAAGAGGCGGCGGCGGGAATGCTGCTGTGCACCCTGCTGGCAATGCTGCTCGGATTGCTCGGGGGAATGCTGCTGAGGAGCATTGCCGCTGCCCTGTGGTGTATCCATGGGAGGTACCTCCGCTTGGTTCGTTGCTTGGACGCTGCGACTTTTCGGGGTTCTACGGGGTCGCTCCTTGCAGGGGGCGACCCCTTTTCGTGCTGACGGCCGTAGCCGCAGTGGCTATGAAAGCAGGACCGCAAAGGCTTCCCGAACCTGCATAACCACAGGTCAGCCAACCCAGCGCACTACATAGTGCGCTCGGTTGCGGTCTCCTCGTCACTGCCCGGCGCGGGCGCTGATCTGCGGGAACGTCAGTTAAGAGCGGCGTTTCTGGCGGGCACACGGTTTTGTCTACCCTGGCACTTGCCGTAAGCCACTGACCTGGCACAACAGGCAGCTTTCAACTTTTGCCCCGAAGTGTCCCCGGGGCTCGGTTTCGGGTGTACCGACGTCACTCGAAAGGGTGAAAAGGGTGCCCCTTACTGTGCGTAGTCGAGACTCCCCACAGTGACTAGCGCGGCCCGGGCTGGATGCGAAGCGGCTTCATCGGCCGGTTGGGTGGTGCGGCATGTCGCCCAGGTGCGCCGGGTCCAGGGCCCTCGTCGGCTCCGCCGCGCTCCCGTGCACGACCCGGAGCCCGGGCTGCGGCCACTGGTAGGGCGACGGTCGAGACGGCAGTGTCCCCGCGCCGGTCGACCTCGACCAGGTCGCGGACCGTGCCGTCCGCGAAGTCCTGGGTCCGGGACACGGGAAGGGCCCGACGCTCGGCGTCGGGCCCTCCTGCGCTCGGACATGGGGCTCTCATCCGCCCGGCGGCGCCGGGTGGACCTCCAGCCACCCGCGCGGGTCGACCGACGACGTCTCGTCCGGCCCGTCCTCGTACCCGGGATCGGTCCGCCGGATCAGCAGCCGCGGCGAGTAGTCGCCCGGGTCGGGCGCCTCCTGTTCGGCGAGGACCAGGCCGTGCACCCGGTCCCGCCCGACGAGCGTCACCTCCTGGCCGCGCAGATACCCCCAGTCGACCCCGAGCTTGTACCGGGGCAACGGCAGGCAGTACGGCGGGTTGTGCCGCTGGTGATCCCTCGCGCCGTCCGCGTACGGCACCGCGCACTTCGGGCACCGGGTGTAGCCGCTGCTGCACTCCCGCTCGTACGCGCACCGGGAGCAGCCCTCGCGGTGCCCGTCGTGCCCGGCGTGCACCCGGGCGTCCTCCGCGGCCTCGGCGTCGACCCGGTCCGCCTCGCCCGCCTCCCGGCAGTGGCAGCCCAGACACGTCGTGCAGACTCCGCAGCCCCCGCACAGGGCCCGCATGTGGCAGCCGCACGCCGGGTTCACGTCGTGCTCGGAGGACGGCACCCACGAGGACACCCACGGTCCGCCCGGCGAGGCGGCGAGGTGCCGGCGCTCCTTTTGGTCCGTCATGACGTCCCGGTCCTCCCGGTCGGCCAGCCGGGAATCCCGGAGGCGAGCGTGTCGTTCTCGTCGCGGCTCAGCTGGGACGGCTCCGTACGCGGGGCGTCCTCGTACCAGCAGAACGGGCGCAGCCGGTCGGCGGCCATGGTGACCCGGGCGCCGGCCGCGGGCACGCTGCGCTCCACGGCACGGGCGCCGTCCAGGGAGGCGAGCAGCCGCGCGCCGTGGTGCTCGCAGCCGGGCACCTCGGTACCGGCCTGGTCGATCACGGTCACCGCGTCGAGCGGTCCGCCGCACGGCGTGGGGGTCATCGTCGTGCGCCGCGGCGCAGCGCCCGTTCGGGGCGGCCGGGTAGGTCATCAGTCGCCCGCCGCCGTGTCCGTGCCGAGGACCAGGCATTTGATGGGCGGGTCCGGGGTCATCGCCCCGGCCGGCTCGCCGTTGTCTCCCAGGGCGCACAGTGCGAGAACGTCGGCGTGCTGCTCGGCGCTGAACCCGAAGGGCTTGGTCCCCTCAGCCTCGTACTGGAGCCAGCTGCGCCGCTGCGTGTCGGCGTACTCCCTCAAGACAGCGCGGGCCTCGTCCGGGGTGAGATCGAGGGCCTCGGCCACCTGTTGCCAGGTCGCCCCCAGGGTCAGCGCCGTGTGCATCCGGCCGCTGCGCTCGTACCCGAGGTCGCGGCGCATGGATTCCCCCAGCGTCAGGACGGCGAGGGCGTCGCCCGCGTCCCCGCGCTCCACGTCGTACGGGAAGTCGGCGGGCAGCAGGTTGTTGCCGAGACGATCGGCGTGCTCGTGGCGCTTCTCCGCCTGCCAGCCGATGGGGACGGGCCCTCCCGGGCTCGTGCGGACGTCGTCGGGGCGTCGGATCTTCAGGCTCTTCCAGCGGGCGTACTCGTCGGTGCTCATGTTGCGTTCCTCCGCGTCGTCATGGTGAGTTCGGGGTGTAAGGCGGTCACGCGGGCTCCCCCGGGTACGGGTTGATGCCGAACCGGGCGACGAAGTCGCGGCCGGCGTAGATGGATTGGTGCCCGCCGTGGATGCGGGAGGCGGCCCACAGGAGGGCGGCGGCCCACGCGTCGGCGTCCGGGTCGGTGCTGGCGACGAGCACGCTCGCGTAGGTGCGCAGGACCTGCTCGGGGTCGAAGGTCTTCGCGGCGACGGCCGCGCGGATCTCCTGGTGCTCGGTCTCCGTGCGGACGTGGTGGCACGAGCACTGACGGTGTGTTGGGGCCGGGCCGCACTGCCCGCCGGGACGGTCGTCGTCGGGGCTGCCGGTGCAGATGGCCGGGTCGGGGTCTGTGCATCCGCATCCGAGGAACGCGTGGAGGTGGGCCACTCGGTGCGCGACAGCGAGGCGCGGGCGCGAAGGCGGGCGGACGGTTCCAAGCGGTGCTGCTCCTGTCGGTGGTGAGTTCTGGGCGGGGTGGGGCAGCGGTCTAGAACGGCGGCCAGTCGGCGTGGGCCGGGTCGGCGCGCTCGGGCCAGATGCGGAGGACGACGTCCTCGTCCGTCGGCACCGGACCGCCCGAGTGCGCGATGGTGGGCTGTCCCTCGGGACGACGGCCGCCGTCCCGGAGGATCGCCCGCGCGGACTCGATCAGGTGCTGGTCGGCGTCGCTCACGCCGTGCGCGACCAGGCGTCGCGCGGCCGTCAGGAACGACTCGGACAGCCAGCGCACGACGTGCCGGTCCAGGCCCGCGAGGGCGGAGACGTCGACCTGCCGGGGCGGCGCGCTCTTCTCCGTCTCGTGCGCCGTCCCCCAGTCCGGTGAGCCACCGAGGGCCAGGGTCGGCGGCTCACCCGAGGGGAAGGCCGAGGCTGCGAGGGTGCGGCACATCGACGCGGCGGCCAGGACATCGAGGACCGGGTTCGGCGTGAACACGCTGCGGGGCGCGGCGTAGGTGCCCCGGCCCGGCTCGGTCCGGATGAGACCGGCCTCCCGGAGCTTTGCGAGCGCGGAAGCCACGGTGCCCGTGGACACCCCATAGGACCCCGACAGCTTGCTCTGCGCGGGGAGTTGCTCCCCTTCCCGGATGGCGCCCCGGTGGATGGCGACGGCGAGGTCCCCGGCGATCTGCTCGGGTGATGTCTCGGTGGATACGGTCATGGACCCACCGCATCGAGGCCAGTCAAAAAATTTGACAGGTTCGGTGAAGCTACCCGCCAGAAACATGCGGGGCGGCCCGCGCCCGGCAGGAGGGTGGCCTACCGTGGGCGTCGGCCGTCCTCACGTCGGCCCGACTCCGAGCCGCTCCCGCCCACGCAGGGCGCGGTGACCGAGGACCGAAGGGGCCGCGAGCCTCACGTGACGTCAGCACCGCCCTGAACACCGTCCGTTGGTCACCGATGCCACGGCGGGGACGCGTGGGGCCGCCGCCGGGAGAGCGAACGACGTGACCGTCGACAAGCACGTCAAGCGGGCCGCCCGTGAACTGGCCGCGCGAGAGGGCATCTCGTACACCGACGCGGTGTACCGCGTCCGGGGCAGGGCGAGTGCCGGCCAGGACCAGGAGGAGCCGCCGCGCGTCGTCCTGATCGCCCACCAGCCGTGCCCCGAGGGCTGTGACGGCTCCACCCACCGCGGGGCAGTGTGCCGGCTGTGGCGACCCGAGGACGCCTACTGCACCGTCCGGTGGGAGGTATGTCGCGCCGCAACCCTCCACCAGGGCCGGGCCGACCAGTTGGCCCGGCGATCCGAGGGCGACCGGCCGTACAGCTACCCCGTACCGGATGACGCGTGGCTCCTCGCCCTGGCCTACGCGATGCTCACCAATCAGCGCCCCGAGCTGCTCCCGGACCGGGCACGGCTGCGGGCTGCGGTGGAGGCGGACGACCCCGCCGCCGTCGACACGGCCATGGAACCGCTGGACCGCGCAGCCGCCCGACTGATGACGAAGCAGGCCGCCACCTGGTGGGGCGAGGTGAAGCCCCGCCTCGACTCGTACGCGGCCACCGTGGACGCCGACGACCGCGAGCCTCGCACCTGGGAGGAGGTGAAGGCCCGGCAGCAGGTGGAGAGCCTGGTCAGCCGGTGGCGTACCGCCTGGACACCGGTCCTCAAGTCCAACGGGTACACGGACGCGCCGAGCGTCATGTGGATCGCCGTAAAGGGATGGCTCGATGACCGCCTGGTCGACGAGCACGGCGGGTACGGCCCCGGCGCCCGGGTCCGCCTCACAGACGGCCGCCCCGCCCTCGTGTACGAGGCGGAGTGGGGCGACTGCGGCCCGCCCCTGGCCTACCGCGTCCGCGAACTGGAGCCCGGCAGGCACGGCAACGTCGGGCACCTCGTACCGTCGCTGAGGAGCAACCTCCTCGTCCCGGCTGCCGACTGCCGGGACGACAGCCCGTGCGTGACGTGCGGCGGAACCGCGGGCATGCCGGAGGCCCTGTGTGACAGTTGCGCCGCGCGGCTCATCCGTTGATCAGGGGCCGACGCCTGCTGCGGGGCTGCTCATGTGCCGCCCTGGCCAGGTCTTCATCAAGCTGCCGGGCCGCCCGTACGGCTTGGAGCACGTGATTGCGGCAACGAGCGCGGAGCCGCCACGGGAACCCTCCCACCGTGTAGACCTCTTAGCTGGCCCGGCAGTTCAGCCGCGAGCAGGCCCGGAGCCGAGCCGACGCCGACCCAGCAAATGCTCCTGCACCGGGATCTCGGGCACCGACACGGGCGTCTCAGTGATCGCTCGTTCCGCAGCGGTACGCCGCTCGTGCTCGGCGCTTTGCGGCTGATCCGGCGCGACAGTGGGACGGGGGCCTTCGCCCAACGGGCGACGGGTGGTGCTCATCTGGCAAGTCTCCCAGCTCTCGAGCCCTCGCCTGTCCGCTTCCGCAGGGTGGGCGTCTCGGCTTCGGCGGAGCTTGACCGTGTCTGGACTCCGGACCTCGGCTGTCCGACGCCCAGACACGGGGCGCGGCGCTCTCAGCGGGCGAGCCACACCGATACGGCTCCGGCACCGGTTACGAGAGCCCCCATCAGTCGGTAGGGCGGCCGCACGAGTTGGAGTGTCAGGCGGTCGTCCCACAGAAGGGCCGCTGGCCCAACGACGAAGCCCCGCCGGGGCACGGCGGGGCTTCGAGAACGAGGTGACCATATTCATAGATGGGGCAAGGCATTCAACCCCCTACTGACCTGCTACTTCTCTTGAATCTCGGCGCTTGACATGCGATGGGCAGGGGAATGAGCCGGGGAGGTCGAACAACTACGCCTGAATAGTAAGTCCCGGCTGACTACTCCGAGTCGGTACGTCCGGCTCCCAGACACGGATGGCGGCCAAACTGTCAGATAGCAGGCCGCATAGCTTGGCGTCCATGTCAGTGGCCATGAGGAGAGCGGGGCAAGCTCTCTTTCTGTGGGCGACGTGCGAGGCTGGCTTCGCGCTGGTGGCCCCTCTATCGACGTACCTCTATTCCCAGAGGCCCGAGTCGGACGCACAGGAGTATCTACACGGTCCCGAGCCATTCATCATTGCGGGTGCCCTATGCGTCGCGCGGGCACCCTCCGTCTTTGAAAGCATCAATGCCGAAACATCAAGACGCCTTCACATACTCATCTGGTTCAGCCTGCTGTTGACCACGGCGATGTCCCTAATGCTGGCGGGCCGCAGCTCTGTAGGTGCGTCGCATAATGAGCCGACCTGGCTTATCCTACTGACCCTCATTCTGGTGATGATTCCCGCTGCCGCGGCAGTTGCGATTGCAGCACAGACCGTTGAGACGGGCGTGGGTGGCCCGGATGGTGCCGCAACTCCGGCCCCGGCTGGACGGCTTCCTGAGTGCAGAAGGCTGCATTTCACGGCGGCTCTGTACGGGTTCGTTGTACTTCTTGCGAGTTGGAACCGCTGGCGCTCGCACCGTTCCGAGTAGGCCGAGTCGCTCTCGTCCGGCCCAGCAAGTTCAACCTTGTTTCGCCCGAAACAAAGTCAGAGCATCCCCTACGCCTTACGACCCCGGTGCGCTCATGGCCTCCCAGGTGACCCCGCGGCCAGGCGTCGCGCGCAGCGCGGCGGCACGGGCACGTTCGGCCTTGGCCCACTCCGGGGCTGCCGGCGGGGCGGCGCCTTCGCGGACGAGTCGTTCGTACAGTGCCGCCCGGCGCTCGCAGACGTCGGCCTGGGCCTGCGGGTCGGGCACCAACTGGTCCTGGAGCAGCCGGTTACTGATCCCCTCGGTGAGCATCAGCATGGAGGTGGTGCTGTGCCGGGGCAGGCCGCCGGTCACCGGGTGCTCGTCTCCGTCCCAGTCATCGGTGGGGCCGGTGTGCTGGAGCAGCCACCGCTCCAGTTGCTGGGCCCGGTCCTCGGCGGTGCCGTAGTGCGGCTTGGGATGGCCGGGGGCGTAGCGGGCGCCGTAGGGGATGCGGTCGTCGTCGGGGGTGCCGTCGGGCAGCAGCCGGGCGGGCTGGTCGAGCGGGGCGCGCCAGGTCTCGACGGCGTCGGCGAACCGCTTGTGTGCGGACTGCTTCGTGATGCCGAGGGCGTTCCCGATCTCGTCCCAACTGGTGCCGCGCGCGCGCTCGTAGACGGCGGCGCGACGCATCACGTCCTCGGCGAGGGCGAGCAGGTCGACGGCGGCCCGGACGGCGTCTCCCGGTCCGGTGAAGGCGGACCCGTCGCTGTCGGTGGGGATGCGGGCGAGAGCGGTTCCGGCGGCTTCACGGTAGGCCTCGCCCAACATGATGCGGGCGAGGGCGGTCTCGGTGTACGGGTGCGCGGGGTCCGGCTCCGCCGAGGCGGGCGTCTCGGTCTCGGTCATGGCTGTCAGCCTAGGACTGACTCCACTCGACTGTCAGTCAAAGGCTGACGATCGACTCCCGTCAGATCAAAACTGACCGACTTCCTTCGTCATCCTGAAACTGACAAGCCCAATCTGTCAGTTTGCGGCTGACGTTCACGGCATCCCTCTGAACGCACAGGATAATTACAGTTATCCTGTGCGTAGCCCGTCGCCGCGTCAGAACATGGCGCTTTCGGGTGAATTGGGAGAGATGGCGGTATGGCGACTTGCCGTACCGGCTCGCGAGCGTCTGGCGCCACGAGGGGAGTGCGGTGGAGGCGAGCAGTCACCTGGCCGCCGCGATGCGGCGGCGCGGAGCCGGAGAACGCGCATGCCGGGCGGAGCACCCTCTCCACCCGGCACGGGAGACTCGATCGACGGCGAGGCCGTCAGGTCACCATATGCATCAGCACGGTGAGCACCCCCATGGCCGCGGTGAAGGTGACGGCCGTGGTGCGCCAGCGCGGTCCGCGCTCGGCGCCGCGGTCCAGGGCGTAGGCGACCATGGCGGAGAACACCGCGCACAGCACGCCGATGCCGACCGCGCCGGCCCGGCCTGCATCCGGCGGGCCCCCGTGCAGCCCCAGCAGGTCCTGGAGCATGCCCAGGTCGGCCATCGCGGCGGCCAGCCCTCCCCCGGCCCAGCTCCATGCTCGCTTGGGCGGCACGACGCCGCCCGGATCGGCCGGTGCGAGCTGGAAGCCCGCGAACGCCACCATCGCCGCGGCGACCACCGCGAAGGCCGCGTACTCGATCTGGAACACCGTCATCCGTCCCCCTTGGCGGGTGCACCCGTGGGGGGCGCCCATCAGCCCCATGACACAAGCGTCCCGCAATAATAGGGACGCGCAACAAACCCTTCCAAAACAAGGAGGTCAGACCCCATGCCGGTACGCCACACGGGACGCCCCAGGGGGCCCGTCGCCCCGGACAGCCCGCCCGCCGTGCGGGAGTTGGCCGTGCGTCTGCGGGAGTTGAGGGAAGCCTCGGGCCTGACTCTCAGCAAGCTGGCCGAACTGGGCCCGACGCACATGTCGCTGCTGTCGCGGGCCTCCTCCGGTCGGATCGTGCCGAGTTGGGAGATCGTCAAGGTCTTCGCCGACGCTGCGCAGTTGGAGCCGGGTGACGTGGCGGCCCTGAAGCGACTGTGGGAGCGGGCACGATCCGAGAGGGCGACAAGGAGCACAGCCGTTCCGGAGACCGCCGGGGCCGGGAGCGTCTCGACCTCGGCGCAGACGCTGCTGGGCCATCACCAGGACTTCGCCCGCTCGGCCGCGCTGAGGGATCTGTACGAAGAAGCGGGCACCCCCCCGCTGCGCCAACTGGCGGGCGAGTCAGGGCACCCGCGCTCCACCGTCCATCGCGCCGTCACCGGGCAGTCCCTGGCCGGCGCGGCGGACATTGCCGAGGCCCTGGTCCTCCACCTTCCGGAGAGCCGCCGCGTCTTCTGGGAACCGGAGGTCAAGGTCCTCTTCGGGCCGCCCGCCGCCGCCCCCGTGCCGGTGGCGCCCCCGTTCGAGGTCGCCGAGGGCGAGGCGGCCTCGCAGGCGCACCGGGCCGTCGCCGACTTCAAGAAAGCCCTCCGCGAACTGCGCAACCTGATCGCGCACGGCGGCGTCAAGCTCAGCCCGCAGATCTCCGCGCAGGTGGTCCTGCTCCAGGCCGCATTCGATCTGGCGGACGCGACCGTCGTTGTCGCCTCCGCCTCCGCAGGCAGCGGCAAGACAACGCCGGTTGCGCGTAGGGCCGAAGCCGAGGAAGGCGTATGACCGCGCCGGTCGACTCCGCGCTGGTCACAACGGTGGCCGTGGAGGCCGCGCCGGCCACCACGCACCGCGATCCGCGCGACCTGTGGCCCGAGCACGCCCGCAAGCTGTACGACCACCTGGTGGAGCTGTACGGCGCTGAGGACGTACTGCCCACGCTCGCCGCGACCTGGATCGCCCACCAGCGCTCGGTCAACACACAGCGCGCGTACGCCCGCGGCTTCAAGGTGTTCGAGGAGTTTGCCCGGGACTACGGCTCGCACCCGATGGCGGTGAAGTTCGCCCTCGCCGACACCTTCCGCCTCCACCTGGAGACGGCGCCGACCTGGGTTCGGGTCAAGGGCGGAGAACGCGGCGACATGACCCGCACCGGCAAGCCCTACAGCGAGGCGTCCCGGGCGAACGCCCTCTCGGCGGCCTCCTCGTTCTTCGTCTACCTGGACAAGGTCAGCGACGACGGCGTGAAGAACCCCTTCGACGCGGTCCAGCGCCCGGTCATCGACCCGGACTACTCCCCCACCCCCGGCTACACCGAGGAGGAGTGGGCCAGGCTGCTGCGCACCGCCCGCGACCACCACCGCTCCTCCGCCCACCGCAAGCGCGCCTACGCGCTGCTGCTCCTGCTGTACACCTGCTGCCTGCGCATCGACTCGCTGCTCAGCGCCCGCTACGAGGACCTGGGGGAAGACCGGGGTCACCGCGTGCTCCTCCTGGAGAAGGTCAAGGGCGGCGGCCGCAGGAAGAAGCCCATCCCGCCGGTGGCCTGGGACGCGCTCACCCAGTACCTCGACGGGCGCACGAAGGGGTGGCTGTTCCAGACCGCGAGCGGCGGCCAGCTCGACGAACCGGCCGTGTGGCGGCTGTGCGCATCACTGGCCAAGCGCGCCGGACTGCCCGTGCGCGGCCCGCACGGGACAAAGGGCGACGCTGTCACCCACGCCCTGGCCAAGACGGACGCCCGCCCGGACAAGGTGCAGCGGTGGGCCGACCACAAGGATTCCCGTACCACCCAGCGGTACAACCGCCGCAAGGAACTGCTGGACGACAGCCCCGGCTACGGACTCGCCGCCGACCTCGTCAGCACTCTGGACCACGGGCAACCCGAGCCAGCTCCGGCTGATCGTTCCACGAGCTGAGCAAAAAAAGGCCGAGCGCGACGGAGGACAGTCCGCCATGCTCGGCCTCTTTTTTCACTCCATGATCAGGTGATTCCTCCGAATCCGCCGACGCTCACCAGCTTGGCTATCTCCTCCGCGATCTTGATTCCGTAATAGATCGTCGGTGCGATCGCGCCGACGGCCAGAAGACGGCCGTACGCCCGCTTCAGCCTTCCTCCGGACCGGCCTGCACAGCGCTTGAAACAGGTTTTCTTCGAGCAAAAGCCGCAGGGCATGGCAGAGCTCCTCTGCGCGAGAGGTTCAAAGGGAACGCAGGCGGTGGGCCGCTCGACCAGGAGCGACCCACCGCCTGTTTGCCCGATAGGGCGACCGATGCGCGCCCCTCGGCGGGTCCTGCAAGTGGGCGAAACGCCTCACTGCCGACCTGCCCATGCCCCACGAAAAGGGGTCTAGCTGGACGCTTCCAGACCCTACCTGGGGGGATGTCGACTGAAACCCCTAGATCACAAAGAATGTCGCGGTGTGTCCGATCTTCACCCTTGCGCTCCCCTCACGGGGCGCCGGTAAGAACCCTGTCACCGATCCTGCTGGCTTATTCCGTGCCCGGCGGGGCTGGCGGCTCGTTGGTCGGAGCAGAGGAGATTGCCGCAGCGCTGAACGAGAACCGCATCAACATCCTCGTGGCCGACATCCAGCGCTGAAGCGGCCGTCCAGCACGTACTGCTAATTAGTCGTTGACGCTCAGGACGGCGCGCGCGCAGCTGACGAATTCCTTCATGGCCTCCTCATGCTCCCTCCAGTACTGGTCGAGCCGGGGGCCTATCTCAGGCTCCATGCAGTCGCTGAGCAGGGCCGACGCTTGCTCTGCGTCCAGGGCCGGGAGCTGGTCGAGAGCCGCAGACGCCGCATCGTGCATCTCCATCATGTTCTCGGCATCGGCTGCATGCGCGGCGCGGAAGGCATCCAGGGCCTCCACGGCCCGGCGGGCATCCTCATATTCGGGCCTCCAGACACTGACACCGGTCAAACGCATGTAGAGCCAGTACGCCTCACCTCGTTGGCGAGCGAGGCGTTGGAGGTTCTGCGCCGCATTCAGAACGCGGGTGGACGCAGTGGCGAGGGAGACTGGAGCGACAAGCTGGAGCACCCCCCAGGCATGGATAAGTTCGTCGTAGGCGGGCGTGGAGGCTCCCGTGTCGGGTTCCCGGAACATCGTGTGCAGAACTCGGCCGAACGCCCTGTCGGTGCGGATCAGGTTCGTCGCTGCGCTGATCCGCTGCTCGCGCAGCGCAGCGGCGTGGGCCGCGGCTGCGGCGTGGTCGGCCTGTTCCCGGACTGCCTGGAGGGTAGCTGTCGCAGCCGTTTCCGCTGCTTCCTTCGCGGCCTTGGCCTGCGCGACGCCCCCGCCGGCTTGCACTTTGGCGCCGAGCCAGACGCCGGCGAAGGTGAAAACGATGGGGAGGAGCCAGACTATGAACGCCTGGTGTTCCTTGAGGAAATCAATCACGCACTGATCTTCTCCTGTGCCGCGGGAGACGCCGGAGCCGACGACACAGCCGGGCTCGGAGAAGCCGGGACCAAATCCCAGCTCAAGACGGAGGCCCCGGAGACTACCGTCTGCGGCGTCGAGCAGCCGTACCCGTCGCTATGATCCGCGTCGTATCGAATGTCAGGTGGCGACCCCCGCTTTCGTCCCCCACAGAAACCGGCCGAGCAGCGCCTGCCGCAGTCACCTTGCTGAACGTGAAAGGCAGACATGACCCGCCGGTTCCTTCCTGTCATAGCCGCCTGCGCGGCAGCACTCCTCGCCGCCGGCTGTAGCGGCCGAGCCCCGCAGCCTGCTGCGGCAGCCCCCACGGTCACGGTCACCCAGACCATCGCGCCCACCCCCGCCCCCACCCCCACACCGACATCCACGCCTGTAGCCAGACGTACTTCGGCCACCCCCACACCGGCCGTCTCCTCGGCTCCCGCGCCAGCCCCGGCCCGCACTCCCCAGGGATCAGTCGCCCTGACCGAATGGCACGACGGCGACGCGACGAACAAGTGCGTGAACGTCATGACCGTCTACGAGAACCGCTCCGACACCGCAGTCATCTCCGTCACCCAGAAGTTCCAGACCTTGTACACGCCCAAGCACGCCGACGGCGAGTACCCCGACGACGTGGACGGCCCAGTCAAGATGCTCACTCAGGACGCGGGCATCGCCCCATACGGGACCCGGACCCTGTATTGGCGGGTGTGCGCGCCCGAGCTGGCCTCCAAGCAGAACCCAGTTCCGGCGGACGGCACCGACTCGTTCATGTCCGAGATCGGCGCCCAGCCTCGCGCCACCGCCTGGGACTGGGCGCAGTAGATCACCCGGTTTCGATCCTGCTCGGCTATTCGGTCACGCGGCGAGGGAGAGGTCGAGGCGGGCAAGGTGACTGACACGGGTGCGGTCGAGCGGGTGGCCGTTCCACCAGGCATCGAGGCGAATGAGGTTGAGAGCCACGGCGGAGAAGACGTGCTCCAGTTGGGTCTTCTGGAGACCGAGGTAGCGGGCACGTCTCATCCCGGTGACCGCGACGGCTGGTGGATGGTTCCCTCGATGCCCGCGCGGGTTCCGTACTTGGCCCGCCACAGCTCGTCGCCCTGCTGGAGGCGGGCATGATCGAGGACTTCTTGCAGCTCGCGGGGTTGCAGGGAGAGAGTCCGGCCGCCGGTCTTCGAGCGGGTGCACTGGTCGCGCACCGGGCAGGGACGGCATGTCTCCTTGTCGAATTTGATGACGATGGCCTTGGTGCCGCGCAGGGTGGCAGGGCTCCACCAGGTGCTGGTGTCCCCGCGTGGGCAGGTGGCCTGCCGCTTGTCCCAGTCGATGGTGAACGCGGTGCGGTCGAACCCGGCGCCTGCACGCGCCTGGGGTGAGCTGTTCATCAAGACCGGGGTGACCAGGGTGACCCCGAAGTTCTTCTTCATCCCCGTGATCAACTCGGCGGATGCATAACCGGAATCGAGAAAGTGCTCGGCGGGCAGGAGATCACGGGCGGCGAGCATGTGATGGACCGGTTCGGTCATTTCCGCATCCGTCACCGTGGCGTCGGTGGTCGCGATGCCGGTGATCAAGCGCGGCGGCGGTCCGTCGGCTCCGGGGATCAGCGCCTGGCCGTCGGCAGCCGGGTCCTGGTCGTCGGGATCGTCGCAGGACTCGCTGATGTGGATCTTGTAGCCGGTCCACCAGGAGCCCTGTTTGAGGCCGTAGCAGGCGTCGGTGTCGTACGGGGAGGCCAGCCGCTGTCTGCCGGGCGGGAGGTCTTTGCTCTCCCGCCGCTTCACCCCCGCCCCGGCCTCGGTCAAGGTGCGGTGGTAGTTCTGCACCCACATCATGCGCATGACCTGCACTGCCGGGAGTTCGCGCAGCCATGCCGGGGCATCAGGGGCATGCACCGCCTCCAGCAGCGTGAACCCGTCCCGGCCGTAGACCAGGGCCATCTCCTCGCGCTTGCTCGTGGAAGCCGGCGGATGCCAGGAGTGGATCCGTGGGCCGTAGCGTTCGGCCCATTCCCGAACGGGCACCGCCTGGGTCAGCCAGTCCGGGGCCGCGCAGGCCAGCGCCTCCAGCGCGGCCCGCAACGTCTCCCCGGCCAGCTCCAGCCTGTTCAGGTCGCGTACCGCCGCCAGCACGCGGGTGGAGTCGGTGCGCTGCTTGCCTCCGGCCTTGACCAGGCCCCGGTTTTTGAGGACGGTCAGCAGCAGGTCGAGCACCTTCTTCTCCATCCCGTGCTCGACCAATCGTGTGCGGAACTCGGACAGCACCGAGGCGTCGAACCCGGGATCATCCAGCTCCAGGCCGAGGGCGTACTTCAGGTCCTGCCGTACCGCACCCGATGTGCTGCCGCCCGGTCGGTGAGGTTCTCGGCGAACTGCAACACCGTCACCAGCGCCAGTTGACCCGGTGACCAGCCCGGCCGCCCTCTGGCTCCGAAAGCCTCGGCGAACTCGGCGTCCGCGAACAACTCGCCCAGCTCGTCACGGACCCGCGTCGCCAACGGGTACGGGCCCCGTGCCGCCACCGCCCGCGCCACCTGCGCGGTCAGCTCGGGCACCTTCGGCCGCGGCTTCGGCCGCATCGACATTCCTCACCCCACCCGCGACCGGGAACGCCAAGACGGCCGCTGCTGCTCCGACCAACGAGCCGCCAGCCCCGCCGGGCACGGAATTAGCCAGCAGGATCGGTGACACGGTTCTTACCGGCACGCCCAGTCCCCGGACCACGGGCCCGGGGACGTCGACAGCTCGCGGCCGATCAGGGGGCCGTCGAGGAAGCGCACGACCATCAGCCTGTCTCCGATCCGGCGGGTGTCTCCCGCCTCACCCCTTCAGCGCTCCGGGGCGGTGGAGGACAGAACCCGCGCGGCGGGTCTCATGGCGCGGCGGGTCGCGCGGCCCTAGAAGCCGCTCACATGAGACCCGCCTCCATGAGGCTGAGCAGCTCGCTCATGGTCTGGGGGCCCGGGTTGTCGACGGCGTCCTGAGCGCGGCGGGAGCGGGACACGGCTCCCGGGAGCTCGCGGAGGGCGGCGACATGGCCGCACTCCCGCCGGTCGACGGTACGGGCGAGGGCGAGGGCGACCTCCCGGTGCATGACCGCGTCCGGCGCGGTGACGTCGACCAGGCCCGCGCGCACCGAGGCGGTCAACGGCCCGTCGTCCTGCGTGGGCGACGGGACCCCGGCAACGGCCGCGTCCAGGAGGTCGGCGGTCGTCGCCGCGAGGGATCGGCCGGACTCCTTGGCGAGCGCCTGGAGACGGGCGTACGTGTCCGGCGGGACTCTGGTGGTCAGGACCTTCGACGGCATGGACAGGTCTCCTTCCCGGGTGCCCTGGTCTACAGGCGCACCCGGTCTGATCAGCGGGGACGCGTATCGCTACAACGCGCCTGGGGGCGAGGACGTCAGACCGGTGCCAGACCTCGTCAGGGTCTGTCAGGGTCCGGGTTCAACGGCGGTGCAACGGACGACCGCCGGGACGGTCGGGGGCGATACAGGCGCGGCCCCGTGACCTGGGGGGATGCGTAGCGCTACTGGCGGCCTACGGCCTCGATGTGTCCTTGTTGTGTAGTCAACCTGTAGCCCCTCCGTAGTCCCCTGTAGTCATGCAGGCGGTGAGGTCGTCGGGTGTCAGGCTGAGGTCTACGGGGTCGATGACGGTTGCCGGGATGTCGGGGAGCTGTGGGCGACGTCGGCGGGCGGGCGTGGCGGCTGGGGAGGACAGGGGCGGGAGGCTGCTGAGGGCGGCGCGTAGCTCTGGTGGCGCAGCGCCCGTGCGCCGGAGGACGTAGGCCCCGGCCTGTGCCTGGTCGCGGGCCCCCCGGGGAGTCGTGCCCAGGGCCGCGGCGAGAGTCCGGTAGCTGATCCCGGCGGCGGCGAGCTGGGCGGTGGTGGCGAGCCGGTCGGCGAGGGTGGCGGCGTAGGCCCGGCTGGGTCTCATACGGTGCTGTCCTCCGAGGGAGCGGGGGCAAGGCGGGAGCGCTGGAACTCCGTCTCCAGGGCCGCGAGGTCGTCGGCCGCCGTGGAGAGGACGTCCGCGGGGATCCAGTCGAAGGGCGCGGCGGGTGCCGGCGAATCCCGGGTGTCGTGCCAGGCGGTGACGCCGTGGCGCCGGGCGACCCGCTCCAGCCACGAATCCCGCATCCCGTTGCCGTACCAGGCCGACCGGGTGCCGGGCTGGACGGCGACGTAGAGGGCGGCGGCCGCGCGGCTGGACGTCCCAGCAGCGCGGGCAGGGATGGCCGGACACGCGGACGTCGGCGCGGTGCTGCTCGCCGGGGATGCCGCAGAGCCAGCAGTGCCGGGGTCCGGGCGGACGGGTCGGGACGATGCTGTCGGCAGGGGCGCGGCGGGGGGCGTTCATCGGTCGGGGTCCCTTCACGGGGTCGGTGTGGTCAGGTGGTCGACGGCCGCCGACCAGTCGGGGACAGCGGCCGGGGTGAGGACGTCCAGGGCCGGGGCCCGTTCGGTGAGGACTCCGGAGGCGACAGCCGCGGCCAGGTAGCGGACGGCGGACGCGAGGGGCAGGCAGCAGGCACGGGCGAGATCCTGGACGACGTCGCCGCCATTGAGGGCGCGCACGGTCCCGAGGGCGTCGGCCCGGTCGTGGGCGACGTGCAGCAGGACGTAGAACCGGGACTGACGCAGGAGCGCCGGCATGTCCATGGACCACCGGCGGGTGAGGAGTCCCAGGTACGCGGCGGCGAGAGCCCCGGCGGACTCGAGGGCGGTGCCCGTGACGGTGTGTGCGGGCATGGGCGGGCTCCTGTCGTCCTGGGGGCTCCCGGTCCATAACCAGCGGAGCAGCGACGGCGTGAGGGGCCGTCAGGGGGCAGCGGAGGCCGCCTCGTCGGTGACGTCGTCCCCGGTGCGGTGCCGGTCGATCTCGGAGCGGTGGATACGGACGCGGTGTCCGGACGGTCCGAGCCGCTGGACACGCATGTCGGGGTCGCTGCTGATCCAGCGGGAGACCGTGTTCACGTGGACCTGGAGGGCGGCGGCGAGCTGCGCGCGGGTCAGCCACTCCGGGGCATCGGCGGGGGCGGTGGTCATCAGGGTCTCCTCGATCGGTCGGGCGGGGCGCGGCTCACGCATCAGGACGTACCGGGACGTAACGCGTCGCAGCGGGCGGGCACCTTAGCTGATCCGGCCCGTCCGGTGCTTGGGCATGAAAAAAGGCCCCCAGCTGCTCCCCCTCGCTGTGGGCGAAGGGGGCGGCCGGGGGCCTGTTCTCTGCGGGGTCAGTCGACCAACTCGATACCGATGGCCAGGCATCCGAGCCGCTCCTTGTCGGGCGGGTAGATGCGCCGGATGTTGGCGAGCTGCTCCTCGCGGGTCGAGTCGGGGTTCACCTGGGAGGGGCCTTCGGTGTCGAGGAGCTCCTCGAACGACGCGTACTCGGCGACCCGGGTGACCCGGGTCAGGCATGACCGGTCGGTGTCCTTCACGGAGAACCGGATCAGGTCACCGGCCGTCAGGCCGTCGAACTTGGGGTACTTCACCCGGACCTCCCGGGACTTGCGTCCAGCGGCGACCAGGTCGAAGTACTGGGCGTACAGGTTCAGCTCGATGACGCGGGCTGAGGTGGTGCTCATGCAGTTGGGCTCCCTGTCGGTGCGGACATCAGCCGCGCGAGCTCCGCGGCCGAGTATGAGCGGAAGAAGTGCCGGGGGTGGGATAGGAACAGGTCCGCCAGGTCGAGAAGGCGGTCGGCGAACTCCCCCACGGTGCCGGGCCATTCCCGGGTGTCGAGCATCCAGGGCTCGGCCCCTGCGGGCAACGTGGCGGCCCCGGAGCGGATGAGGCTCTTGGACAGCTTGGCACCCGTCTCGGCGACGATCATCGGGCAGAACAGCCGGGCGGGGAGCTGGCCCCGGGTCAGGCCCACGGCCTGGTGCGCGCCGTCGACCAGGAGACTCCCGGGCATCCAGTCGGTGCCCTTGACCATCACCTGTAGGACGTCGCGCTCCTGGAGGGCGGCGAGCTCCTTGACCATGTTCCGGTACAGGGTGGCGAGGTCGAGGAACGCGCCGCCGTCGGGCGTGATCGTGGCCGTGTAGGGGCCGTGGTGCAGGCAGACCGCCGACACCCGGGCGAGACTCCGGCCGACCGGTTCCACGCGGGTGCGCTCGGCGTACTTCTCCGCCCACCCGCAGGACGGGCAGGGCACCCGCAGGTGCGGGACCCCGGTCGAGGGAGCCAGCCACAGGCGGGCGGCCTCCAGACGTGGCAGGACCCGCAGCCACGTCTCCCGGAACTGGGCCGTCTCCTGCTGCTCCGAGTAGGTCTCGACGTCGTACGGCACGCCCAGCCGCTCCGACAGGGCGTCGAACAAGGGGCGGTAGAGCGTGCCGACCAGGCTGGCGACGCCGTCCGTTCCGAGGGTCTGGGCGTAGGCCCGCTGGTAGCGCTGCCCCGATGCAGGGTCAGTGGTCAGTTCGTGCGGCGCGTTGTCCAGTGCCGAGAACCTGACCTCCACCGGGAGGCCGTGCCGGTCGCGGAGCCGGGCGGCCATGGCGAACGCCATCGACTGCACCAGCGAGGTGCCGGCGTGCGGGGCGCCGTTGATCTGCGTGCCCACCACCAGCGCGATCCGCTGCGGCTTGCTGGATTGGATGCGTGGTGCGAGGACGTCCTCGACGGCCGTCAGGGCGTTCGCGAGGACGGTGTTCGGGCTGATGAGCGTCATGGCTGCCTTGTCTCGTGTCGATGGGCTTCTGGCTGCGTGGGCCGGGCCGGTAGACGTGGACGGGCGTGGGATCACAGGAGGTGAAAGGCCCCGGCCGCGCCCTCAAAGAGGCGCGGCCGGGGCCTGGTGAGGCGGTGTCAGCGTGCGGCGACGAGCTGTCGGTCGCGGGTCGGGCACGGGACGTCGATGTCGCGGTGCGGGCAGCACACGACCGAGTACGAGGCGAGCAGCCTCGACTGCGTCCAGTACGCCCACACGACGTCGAGGCCGCGGGGCAGGGCATCCAGCGCGTACGACGCCTTCGTGTCGGCGTCGAGGTAGGCGATACCGCCGTCGGTGCGCTCGATCGGCTGGGCCGTGCCGTACAGGCCGGCCAGCCAGTCGACTGCGTCCCTCACGTCGGTCCAGGTGCCGGCCACCAGTCCGGTCCGCATGAGCGCGTGACCGGTCTGCATGGACGGGACCCGCGACGCTAGGAACGCGGCGGTCTGTCCGTCGCCTGGTCCCCGGCCGGGCCGCCGTAGTGCTTCCTTGCCGTACTCCTTGCCGGTGCCGATCCAGGGTCCGAAGCCGTGCCAGTGCAAGGTGTGTGTCCTTCCGTCGGGGAGTGGTCGGGTGGTCGGGGTGGGGTCACTCGGTTCGCACGGCCGGCCCGTCGCTGTCCGCCTGGTGGTGCTCGACGTCGGCCTCCTGGTCCTCGTCGTCGGGCGTGAGATGGCCGCAGTACTGGCACGTCTCACCCCAGCGGCAGTTATGCGTGCGTCCGGTGCACGTCGGACAGTTGCCGCGCTCCATCACGGGCAGGCCGCCGGTCGTGCAGGACGGACAACGAGTCGTGAGGCCGGAGGTGCTGACGTCCCATCCGGCCCGTCGGGCGGCGAATACGGCGGCGTCCCGTCCGAGCCGGGGCTTGGCGACGTGGAGCGCGACGCATCCCTCGTTGTCGCAGCTCACGGCGTAGTGCAATGACATGTCGTCCGTCCTGGGGTGTTGGTGAGTGCTGGTTGCGGCCGGTCGGCCTGCGAGGCCCTCGGGACGCCCGTGAGGGCGCGCTGAGGACCAGACGGGCGGGCCGGGCCTACGAGGGGCGGATGTCGTTGCGGTTGCGGGCGAAGGCGCCGCGCGCGGTGCTGTTGACCTCGGCCTTGTTCGTGACGGTGACCGGGCCCTTGTAGACGTTCGTGGTCCCGGAGCGCTTGGCCTTGGAGATGGCCGCGCCGATGGCGACGGCGGCGAGCGCGACCCCGGCGAACGGGGCGAGGAGGGCCAAGGCGAGGCTCTGCAAGCTCGGGACGGATACGAGGGCCAGGCCCTTGAAGGCGAGCCAGGCGGCGCAGCCCAGGCCAGTCGTCCCGGCGCCGATACCGAGGGAGGCGACCGCGATCCCGGCGGCCCACGCGGGCACTCGCCGGGTCTCGGGCTGGAGGACGGGTTCCGCGTCGCCGGTCTCGGGGACGTCCGTCTCGTCGCGGTACGAGGTGGTCGTGGGGACCGTCTCGGCGGCGGGCTCGTCGGGCTTCCAGGCAGCCAGGATGCGGCGGGCCTCGCGGGCTGCGTCATCGTCGCTGAGGGGCTGGGCGGGCGTACGACGGTCGTTGTCCATGGCGGGGTCCTCCCGGGGCGTGGGTACGGCGAGGGCCCCGGAGACGGCGCTCCGGGGCCCTGGGGGCGGTACGTGCACAGGCAGCAGGAAGGCCCGGAGCCAAAGTGTTCCGGGCCTTGCGGGTGTGACGGGCGGTCAGTCCTCGTCGTCGTCCGGCGTGGTGTTCTCTGAGCCGCATGACCAACACGACCAAACGGCCACGACCTCGTAATGGGTCGTGGACCAGAAGCCGCGGGCCTTGCCCTCGACGACGCAGGTGGCGCCGCAGCACCAGCAGATGAACTCGAACGGCATGGCCCCAGCGTGTCGGTGTCCGGGGGCGCAGGGGAAGGGCGTGCAGCGCCGGGTGATGGTCGGTCAGTCGTCCGAGGAGGCGGCGGGCAGGGCCCACAGGCCTCGCTCGGGCTGCTCCAGCTCGCCCGCCTGCTTCATGTCGGACAGGGTCGGCGCGATGTTCCGTACCTGGCGGCCGCCGTCGGCGTTCACCTTCTCCTGGAGGTCGTGCTTGTTCAGCGGTCCGTCCGCGAGGGCGCCCAGGATGCGGCTCCGGGTGGACGGTGAGCCCTTGCCCTTGGGCGGCGGCATGAGGCCGGCGCCCGGCGCGGTGGGGTCGAGCGTCGGCCCGGTCGGGGCTGTGGGAGCAGGACCGGCGGGTGGGGTGAGGCGCGGCTCGGCGAGGTAGGCGGTGGACTCCAGGTCGACTCCGGCGGCCTCCAGGCTTTCTGCGAGGACCTGCGCGGCCGCCAGGTCGTGCAGGGTGACCGGCCCGCGGCCACGGGCCGCGTAGGCGGGTCCGACGTAGTCCACGGATGCGGCTTCCAGTCGGGCGGGCTCCCCCGGGCCGTAGAGGTCGACGATCGCCGGGTCCAGGCCGTTGACGGGGACCGGGGAGCCGACCCGGAAGAACCGCATGAGCGCGGTCGGCCGGGGCGAGCCGAGGAGGTACGCCTGTCCGGCCGTGGAGGTCCCGGGGACGTCGGCGGCGGTGCGGTCGAATCGGGAGCGCAGGACGGGCGGGCCGCTGCGCCTTGGGATGGGCACCAGGTCCGCGCCGAGGGGCAGGAGGCCGTCGGAGACGAGCGCGGCCATCATGTTGGACGACCAGCGCAGGAGGACGACGTCGCCCTCTTTGAGCATGGCGCGCAGCGTGTCCGAGCCGCCCAGCTCCTCGATGTGGCCGGCCTGCGCGGCGATGCTGATGCCGACGCCGACCGACCGGCCGAGGCGGCCGATCTCTTTGATCAGGAACGCGGCCTCGTCGCGGTGGACGCTGCCTTCCTGGAGAAGCCGGTTCGCCTCGTCGATGCGGATGTTGACCAGCGGGTCCGGGTCACCGACGACGAAGTACGACCGGCCGAGGCGGGCGTACCGCTCGGTGCGGACCATGACCAGGCACAGGCCCGCGCGGAGCTGCATCATCGCTTCGTGCTCGGTGGTCGCCCGCCAGTCGACCTGTCCCCGGGCTTCCGGGACGGACTGGCCGCCCTTGAGGTCGGACAGCCAGGACACGATCCGGGAGCGCTTCTCGGCGGCGAGGACGAGCTGTAGGGCGCGGGACTTGCCCGCACCCGTGGTGCCGAACATCGCGCCGCGCTGCGCGCCCGAGCCGGGCTCGTACAGCCGCATCCGGGCGGCCGTGCCGTCGTGGTGCCGGCCGACGGTGATGAACCCCTCGGCATCCATCACCAGGTCCTCGGGGCGGGCGTAGCGCAGGTTCTCCAGCGGCGGACGCCGGTACGCCGTGATCAGCGCCCGGGACAGGCCGTCGGTCTCCACGGCCACGCAGGCCGGGTCCTTGCCCCCTAGGGCGGAGACCAGGGCGGCGTGGTTGTACGTGATCAGCTCACCGGGTCTCCGGGCGACTTCGATCTCTACGAAGTCGGGGGCGCGCTTCACTGGTCGTCGTCCTCCTGGTCGATGTATCCGGCGCGGACGGCGACGACCGTCGTTCCGGGCATGGCGGTCGGGGCGATCTTCTGCGTCCACAGCTCGGTGAAGTCCTCGGGTCCGCTGTTCGCGGTGGCGCCGACGCGGAGGCGGCGGTAGCCGGCGCCACGGCCCTTGACCGGGCCCACGGCGAACAGCTCCTCCTCGATGTCCATGAGGGCGGACAGCCGCGGGATGCTCACCTGCGGGACGGGCTGGCCGGGGACGTCGGCGACGATCCACGCGGCGAACTCCGTGGGCCCTACGGCGGCGATCCGCTCCAGATGGGTCCCGGTAGCCGGGCAGCCCTCCCCGGCGGCGTGCGCGGCCCACCAGGACGCCAGGCGCTCCTCCAGGGAGCCGGTCAGCGTGAGGGCCTGGCCCTGGACGGCGACGGCGTCGCCGATGTGCTCGTAGACGACGGCCGCCGTCTCCGTGCCGACGGCCTCGGCTGCCCAGTCGCGGGCCTGCTGGGAGGGGCGCAGCCACCAGGTGAGGACAGTCCATCCGGCGGCCGCCAGGGCCTCCCACCAGCGGACGCCGGGGGCGAACTGGAAGGCGATGGTTCCGGCGGCGCAGGTGAGGGCCGGGGCGGCGTACATGGTGCGCAGCCAGCCGGGCGCCGCTTCCCCCGCCGGGGCCATGGAGATCAGGTAGCCGCCCCCGGCCGCGGCAGCGGCGGCAGGCAAAGCGACGGCAGCGGCTTCGGGGACCACGAGCGAGGCCGCCAGGACGGCGGCCCCTCCCACGGTGCCCACGCGCCCGGCGGCGTCTCGGGTCTGTCCGACGACGGTGCGCACACGGTCGAGCGAGGGCAGCGGCACGGCAGTGCCTCCTTCCTGGGGTCAGCGGTTGCGGTAGAAGTTCCGGTTCGCCATGGGGACCGTCATGGACGTCGCAACGTCGTTGACGGCCCCGTAGTCGCCCTCGTGGGCGGCCTTGGCCTGGCCGAACATCACGGACATCTCGTCGACCGTGTTGGCCATGCGCTGGGCGCGGGCGAGGGAGGCGCGCATCACCGTCGCGGCGTCGCGGTGCTCGCCCACGGTGTCGGGGTCGACGGCCGGGCGGAGGTTCGCGGCGAGGTCGGCGAGGTTGTCGACGCTCTTGGCGCAGTCGCCGATGTAGCGGTACGTCTCGCGGACCCGGGCGCCCACGCCACGCAGGGCGAGGCCGGCGGACGCGAGCTTGGCGACCATGGCCGTGAACTGGACGCCGTAGCCGACGGCGGCGACGACGGCCCCGGCCGCACCGGCGGCCGTGGAGGCGACGCCCCCACCGCTGTCCTGAGCGGCGGGGGCGAGGCCCTGGTCGGGGGCGGGAGCAGGAAGGTTGTCCGACATGGGCAGGGGGCTCCTTATCCGTGGTACTCGACTTCGGCCGGGGCGGCGTGCCCGTGGTCGCGGGTGGTGTCGGCGAGGAGCTTGTGCCGGGCGGCCGCGTTCTTGCCCGCCGCACTGATCGCCTCCGAGGCGGCCGGGAGCGACTTGGCGAGTGCGTCGGCGTCGGTCGCCAAGGCGGCGGCCTTCTCCTGGAGGCGGCAGGCGTACCGGTACAGGGCGCCCGGGATGCGCAGGCGGACGATCGTGGCCTTGAGGTCTTCCATGTGCCCGACCAGCGCGCGGGCCGCCTTGGCGTCCGCGTGGGCGGTGTCGACGCGGGCGACGATCTCCTCCGCCGCATCTTCGTCGGCGTCGAGCAGGTCGTAGATCGTCAGCTCGGACGCTCCGCTGTCGTAGACGGGGCCGGCCATGGCGGCGACCCCTTCGGCGATGGCGGACGTTGTGGCGGGCAGGTCGGTCACGGGCGCTGTCTCCTTGCTCTCGGGTGCGGCCGCGGTGCGGGCCGCCGGGATCGGGATGGGATCGGGGTCGACCAGCTCGGCGACGTCGACCAGGACCCATCCGCCGTCCACGCCGCGCAGTGGCTCCCACGCCTGTCCGGGCGGGGTGTCCGGCGGCGGGGTGTCGCCCTCGGCGACGACCAGCTCGGGCAGTTCGGCGGTCGCGGTCGCGGTGTCGTCGCTGTCCTCGCGTTCCACGACGACGGCGTACGGGTCGGTGATGGCCGGGGGCGGGATGAGGGGGCCGTGCCCGACCCACGGGCCGCCGCCGGGACCCGGGCCCCAGGTCGAGGCGCCGGGGCCGCTGGAGGCCGTTCCGGCGCCCGTGCTGGGGCTCGGGGGCGTCGGGCCCGGGGTAGGCGTTGACGAGCCTGTGGTGGACCCGGCGGACCCCGCAACGGCGGCTGCTGCGGCCTGCTGGCGGCGCTCCCAGCGCGCTTCGGCCCGAGCGGCGATCCGCTCCCACCGTTCGCGGGTCCAGCGGCTGGTGTGCCGGGCGACGAGGCGGCCATGCCGGTTGAGGTAGCGGCCCGTCTTACGCGCGGCGGGTGGAGTGACCCGGGCGAGGTACCGGCCGCCACGGCGCACCAGGCGGCCGCCACGGCGAGCCGTGCGCACCGTGGCCCGGCGGGCAAGGGCACGGGCCTTGGCTCCCCGGGTCGCCGGCGTTGCCGCCGACGTCTTGGTCGCCGGGCTCTTGGACCCGCCCCCCTTCCCCTTGCCGCCCTTGCCTTTTGGGCTGGTCGACGGGGGCGAGGTCCTGGTGCCCTTGCCGCTCTTGGGCCCCTTCGGGCCCTTGCGCTTGCTGCTGGTCGACGGCCCCGAGCTGCCCGACGACGAGCCGCCGCCGCTGGACCCGGAGCCACCGCCCGAACCGCTGCCCTTCGGCTTGCGGAGCTTCAGGCCCTTGGGGCCGTGGGGCGTCTTCCCTCCCCCGTCCCCGCTGCTCCCGGATCCTTCAGAGCCGCCGCCGTCGCGGTTCTTGCGCTTACGGCGGCTGCTGGGCGGTGTCGACTCGGAGCCACTTCCGTGACCGCTGCCTGAGCCGGGGCCCTTCCTGGTCTTGCTGCTCGGGCCGGTGCCGCCTTTCCCTCCGTCCGCCGCTGTGGGCGGCCTCGAGGCGCCCCCGCCGGAGCGGGTCGTTCCCGCGCCGCGCGAGCCTGTTCCGGAAGAACGGAACGTCGCCGGGGCGCGGCCTCCGCCGCTGCCCGACCGGCCTCCGCTGCTTCCTCCGCTTCCGGCGCCGGGGCCGGCGCGTCCTCCCCCTCGCGGCGCGCGGCCGAACTCGGGACCGGAGGGCACCCGGTGGCCGCCCGCCCCGCCCGTCCCCCTCGCCTTGGCGGCCTGCTCACGCACCGTGCGGTGATGCTCCGACCGGGCCCGGCACCAAGTGGCGAACGCAGCCGAGCCGCGCAGGCACGCCACAGTGATGGCGGAGACGACCATCACCCCGAGCGTGGCGGCCTCACGGGCGGTCATCCCGCCGTCCTGGTGGACGGTCTCCACTTCGTCGTCGGCCTGGTCCTCGTCGTCGGCGGCGAGCGCGGGCAGCGTGAGGGCGAGGGGCGGGGCGAGCCGGGCGCCCGCGAGAGCCGGGAACGCGGTCACCAGGGATTCCGGTTCCGGGTCGGTGGGCGGCGCCGGCGGTGCGGCGGGCGGGTCGGCGGTCGTGGTGCCGCCGCTGATGGGAGGCCGAAGTCCTCCGAAGGTCGGGAACGGGATCACCCGGCCGTCACCGTCATCACTGGACATGATCGTTTGCCCCTCCTTCTGGGGGTTGCGAGGGTTGACAGAGAGTGAGCGGCCGGGCATCCTCGCGCGCGCACGCCGTGCGCTTGCGTTGGGGCCCGGCGAACCCGGGATCCGGGCTGAAGAAGAAGAAAAAGAATTCACCGTGTGTGATCGCCGGGCAGGGCGCGTTGGGTGTCGACCGCCCATGCGTGCAGCGCCTCGGAGAGGCTCCGCCAGATCGGATGGTTGGGGTCCCGCCCCGCCGCCTTCGCGGCGGCGGAGCGGGCCAGGTCGTACATGACGGCCGCGAGCTGCTTCTCGTCGCTCGCGGCCGCCTGCCGTCCGTTCCAGAACTCGGCCTGATTCCGCTTCGTCTGGTCCGCCGGGCGGGGAGGGGCGGTCACTTGGCCTCCTTGAAGAGGTCGCCCCACGGCGTCACCGGGCGGGCCGGGGCGGTCTGCTCGGTGTCGTGGTCCCCGGGCTGGGCGGGGAGCTGGGCGCGGTGGGCGATGGCTGCGGCGAGGCTGTTGACCGGCGCGGCCGTCGGCATCGCCTGGCCGGCCTTCTGCAACTCCTTCATGGCGGCCTTGCGCTCGCGGGCCTCGGGCAGCTCGATGCACACACGCCGGTACGTGCCCTTGAGGCTCTGGGCGTCGTCGACGATGCTGCGCGCCCGCCGGGCCATCGATCGGAGCGAGGCGGCGAGCTGCCACGCGTGGTAGCGGGCGGCGATCTTGCCGTCACCCTCGATGGGGTCGGCGACCATGTCGCCGTAGACCTCGCGGGCGAGGACGTCGAACTCGTCGGCGTAGCGGCGGAACAGTTCGCGCACCTGCTGCGCGTACGTCTCCACGCCTTGCTGGGTGAGCAGGTTGTCGCTGGTCCAGCGGTCAGCGCTCACGTGGGCGCTCCTCTCGGGATGGCGATTCGGTCGGGGGTGGGCTGGCGGTCCCGCTGCCGCGCCCGGCCCCTTGGGGGCAGGCCGGGAACGGCGGAGGCATCGCCAGACGCGGCGAGGGACGGCCCGGTCGGGCCGCCCCTCGGTCGTCTGCTGTGTTGCGTGCGGTCAGGCGGCGTCCACGCCGACGAGTTCGGCGGGTCCGCCGGCCTCCTCGGCGGGGTGTTCGCGGTCGGCCTGCTCACGGTGTTCGCGGGCTCGCTCGGAGACCCAGGCGACGGACCAGCCGGTGCGGCGGGAGAGTTCGCGAACACCCATGCCGTCGGTCACCCCGGAGGCGATGACGGCGAGCGCTTCGGCCTCCGGGAGCTTGTCGTCCGTGGTGTTGGCGGACGCCAGGGGCGCCGGGGTGCGGCGCTGTTCGCGAACACCCGGGGACGCTTGTCCGCGAACACCTGCCGACTGTTCGCGGCGGGCGGCGCGTTCCTGCTTCGCCTGCTCGCGCAGCGCCTCCGCTTGTGCCTGCTCCTCCTTCACCTTCCGCTCCCTGGCCTCGCGCTCCTCGCGGGCGCGGTCCTCGCGCTCCTGCTGCTCACGGCGCTCCCGGTCCTCGCGCTCCTGCCGGTCCCGACGGGCGCGCTCCTCCCGATCCCGCTCCTGGGAGGCCTCCCACTCGCGCTGTTCGCGCTCGGCGTCCCGCTGTTCACGCTCCACCCGAAGCTGGTGTTCGCGGGCCTCCCTCGCGGCCTGTTCGCGGCCGAGGCGTTCCTGTTCGCGCTCATCCCGCTCCCGCTGTTCGCGGGCCTCGCGCTCAGACCGTTCGCGCTGTTCGCGCTCCTCGCGTTCGCGGCGTTCGCGGTCGGCTTCGGCGGCCTGTTCGCGGGCGATGCGGTCGAGGGCCCGGGTGATCGCGCGACGGTATGAGAGGGCGGCTTCCGCCGTGAAGATCAGGAGCAGGGGGGCGACCGCATGAACGGCCACGCCGACGGCGTCGCCCTTGAGTGCGCTGTCACCGATGTTGAGGGCGAGCGTGAACACTCCGGTGAGCCAGCGCAGCGCATCGGGCCACCGTCCGCCCTTCTCTCCGAGTCGGGACACCGTGGCGTCCAGGCGGACGACGATGACCACTGCGGCGTCAACGACGATCGGCAGGATCGGGGCCGTCCAGTCCCACGTCTGCGAGGTGACCCGCTGCACGAGCGGAGTCACGGTCAGGACGCTGAACAGGACGGCACCGAAGGTGATCGTCCAGGTTCCGGCGGACAGGGTCCGCTCGATGGATCGGAGCTGCGCGGGCGTGAGGGCCGCGAGCTGTTTCACGGGATACCTCCGTCGGTCTCGTTGGGGTGGTCAGCGGGTGGCGGCCTGGTCGGTGGGAGCGGGGAGAGCGTCGTCAAAGCCGAGGACGATGGCCGCCAGGTCGAAGGGCCGGCCGGGCTCCAGGCCGCGCGCCTTGGCGTCGGCGTACAGGTCGCGCAGGAGCCGGTAGGCGAGCGCGCCCCGGACCGCCCCGCCCGAGGCGGCGTCGGCGGCGTCCCGGAGGCGGACAACGTCGGCGCAGATCTCGTCCAGCTCCTTCCGGGCGGCGGCCTCGACCTGGTCCCGGCCGGTGCAGGCGGCGTCACGGTCCCGCTCGGCCTGGATGCGGTCGGCGTGGGCCTGGGCGCTCTGGCGGAGCTGGGTCTCCAGGTTCTCCGCGCGGATCGCGGCGTCGTTCGCCGAGCCGGCCTTGGCGTTCGCGATGTCCAGCTCGTGCTGAAGGTCGGCCGCCTCGGCCTCTCGGGCGCGTAAGGCGGCCAGGGTGCGGGTGCTGACGATGCGGATCATCGGGGCCTCCGGGGGGAGCGACTGCGGGACGGGCGGGCGGACAGGAGTAGGGAGAGCGCGGCCAGGACCGCGAGGTAGCTCGACAGGCACGTGAGGATCGCGTGCAGGGACGGGGCCACCATGGCGATCAGGAGCCACACGGTGCCGTGGACGGCCAGGAGCCCGAGAAATCCGGCCTGCCGGACGGTGAGATGCCGGGGACTCCGGGACTGGTGGTCGGGGGTCATGGACGGCCTTTCGCGAGGTCGCGGGCGAGGGCGACGTATCCGAGCTGGATGGTGGCCGCCTCGGCAGCGAGAGCCGCGGTGCGCGCCTCCCGCAGGTGCTCGGCCGTGAAGCCGATCAGGGCCAGCCGGTTGGCGTCCTCGGAGACGTCGACCGGGGGCACCGCCCCGACCTGGTCGGCCGGGGCGGGCTGGCGAGGCAGCGAGACGGGACCAGGCCCGGGGTGGGGCTGACGAGGTCCGGGGAGGCTGGTCACCGGGTCACCGGCCCTTCCGGGCACGGATCGCGGCGTCGGCTGCGCGGACACGGCGCAGCGCCTCGTCCACATCCGGGTCGGAGCCGCCGGGGACGGTGCGGGCCGCGCTGGTACGGTCGGACACTGCTTCCTCCTGGTTCGGTGATTCGGTCGGGTGGAGCTCGGCACGGCCCCCGGACTACGGCGCTCGAACGCCCCGGGGGCCGTCGTCATGACGGGGTGCCGGCCGCGCGATGGCGGGGGCAGGTGCACGGCGGCCACCCGGTGAGGGAGTCGCGGAGCCGGGTGAAGTCGTCGGCCCGCCACTGATGCGGCACCGCGACAGCCGACTGACCGGCGGGGGTGCGGACGCCGTCGGAGCCGACGCGGCTGACAGCCAGGCGCAGAACGGAGGCGCCCTCGGGGTGCCGTCCGGCGCTCACCGGACGACGCCCTTGGCGATGGCGGCCTCGACGAACGCGATGCGCTCCATCGGGCTCGTGCCCGGCGCGACACGCAGCAGCGTCCGGTGCCGGCCGAAGCGGGAGACCCGGGCCGGGCAATGCGCGGGCAGCGTCTGGTCGACACAGACCAGAACACCGGCCTGCGCGATCAGGCAGTGAAGGCGGGCGGTCTGCGCCTGCCGGGTGGACGGGGTGTTGGCCATGCGGTCCTCCAGGGACAGCGAGAAGGCCCCCAGCCGGATGCCGGGGGCCAGCGGTGCCGAGAAGTCGCCGCCCGGCACGACCCGCGAAGCGTGCGGGAGGTGCTGGACGGCCACGGCTCGGAGCCGGGGTGCGATCTCTGCCTTGGGTCACCCGACGCGCGAGGCCGGCCCCGAAGGGCGGGCAGGGCTCCGGCCCCCAGTGGTGGCGGGGCGGGAGGCAAGGTGCGTGCTGATCACGTCGGGCAGGCGGGCTTGTCGCAGATGCCTGATCCGGGGGCCCGTTGGAGCGGTCGCCGATGGTGCTGGTCTCCGCTGCGGGGTGCCCCGGTGCTGGTCTCTGTGGAGTTGAGAAGGAACTTCCGCGCTTCCTTCGAGGCCGCTCTCGCTGTCTCTCCGGGCGTAACGCACTGGCACAGCCCGATGACCAGGCGTGCACCATTCCTGGCTTAAGTAGAGCACTACACTTAACCTTAACGCAAGTACTACACTCAAGAACGCACCGATGGCATCAGGACCAGGAGGAAGCCGATGGTCAGGCGGAAGGGTCGCCCTGGCGGCTACGAGGAGATCGCCGCTCATTTCCGGGGGCTGATGGACGCAGGCGAGTTGTCGCCAGGCGACCCGCTGCCATCCATGCGGGAGGTGCGCGAGCAGTTCGGCGCAGCGATCACCACGGTGAACCGGGCCTTCCGACTACTCCAGGAGGAAGGCCGGACGGTGTCCAAGCCCGGTGTGGGCACGGTCGTCCGGGGCGCGTCCCGGGTCCGCATTCCGTTCAGCGCCTTCCCGGAGTCGCTGAAGCCCGGGGACAAGGGGCCGTGGGAGCGCGCGACAGCGGCGCAGGGGCTGGACGGACGCATGATCGTCATGGGGCACGAGGAGGTCGCGGCTCCGGCGTACGTGGCCGAGCGGCTCGGCATCGAGCTTGGAGCCCGCGTCATGCATCGGCGGCGTCACGCCACGGTGGGCGAGGACGTCGTACAGCTGCAAGACGCCTGGTACCCGCTGGACGTCGCGCAGGCCGCGGGCCTGGACGGTCCGGGAAAGGTCGTCGGGGGTGTCCTCCAGGCGATGGAGAGTGCCGGCCTGCGGCCCTCGAAGGCGGAGCACCGCGTCACGTCGCAGGTACCGACAGCGGACCAGGCTTCCGAACTTTCCCTCGACGCACGGGAGTCCGTGCTGGTCGTCGACCGCATCACTCACGACGTCAACGGCCGTGTCCTGGAATTGGTCCGCCACACCGCCTCTGCTGACAGGCTGGAGCTGGTCTACGACGAGTTGCCGCTCATCAGGCCCAACACGCAGAGGAGCACGCCGTCATGAACGAACTGGACACGGCCAGCGCGGCCGCGCAGGAGACATTAGAGCGGTCGGCGGAGGAGCTGGTACGCCTCCAGGTCGTGCGAGAACTACGCGCAACGCACGGCCTCGTGTACCGCTCACTGGACGGGATGGAGCCGCCTTACCTGGTCGCGTGGGACGGCCGGTTCGTCGGCGAGATCCACCGCCGAGGACCGAGCCACCTGCATAGCTGGTTCGTCCTGCCGTACGACGAGGATGAACAGCCGGTCGGCGAACCCGACTACAGCGGCACGCCGTTCGGTACGGCGCGAGCCGCGGCAGCGACGCTGAAGCCCGGCAAGTAGGCGCTACCCATCCGCACGGCTCCTGGCTTCGGTCAGGGGCCGTCCGCCGTTCTAAGGATCACCGTGGCCACAGAGCAGCAGCGGTCGAGCGAAGTCGTCTACCTCATGGGCGCCGAAAGCCTCGATCTGGTGAAGATCGGCACTACGACAGACGTGACCAGGCGCCTCCGTACGATGCAGACCGGCCTGCCGTTGACCCTGTCCGTGCTGTGGACGTGCGAGGGCGGCCGTGCGCTGGAACAGGCCCTTCACGCGGAGTTCCGGCAGTTCAACCGGCGAGGCGAATGGTTCGACCTGACCAGCGTCGGGGACCCGATCGCCGTCGTGAGCGACGCAGTGCGCAGGCTCGCGCCGAAGTTCGGACTCCCCGTCCCGCCGCCACGGACCTCGCCGGACGCATTCGATGCGCCGGTGACCGTCATGGTGCCTGGATGCGTACGACTTGAGCGGACGCTAACCTCCCGCCCCCTGACCTGGTACGAGTGCGAGGACTTCGGTCTCTCGCAAGCCGCCGTGGTTCCGGCGATGGTTTTTCGAACCGTTCAATACGGCGCATCCGACGAGGTCCTGGCCGTGACTCAGACCCTCGTGCAGGGTGAGCATGGAGTGCCAGTGGACATCCCGGTTCGCGGCGGGGACTGGTGACAGCCTGACCGCATCCGTAGCGACGGTTGCGCCCCCGCTCCAGGGAATCGGAGCGGGGGCGCTGTCGTGTCCGGAGGCCATCCGGCTGCGCCTGGCCCTCGAGGACCTTCGCCGCCGACGGGCTCCTCGGCCTGGTCCCCGTCATGCAGCGGGCGTCGACCGAAGGAGTCAACCTCGCCTTGCTCGGCGACGGTGAGCTGGGAAGCTATGGGGATTCCTCTCGGTGTGCGCCCGATCCGTCGCCCTGTGTGACCGCGTGCGGGCCGCGCAGAGGGCTCGGGGGGATGGGGGTCGGGCGGGGGTGATCGTCGCCGTACGGGCCGCCCAGCGCCTCCGTGGAGGGTCTGGGCGACGGGGCGTCGGCGTGTAGGGTCTCGCGGCTCGTGTCGGACATGGGTCTTGCGACCAGTGTGTCTGTCCGCAGTCTCACGTTGTGTCGGACGCTCGGAGTCTCAGTTTCGTGTCGGAAAACGCCGTCGGCGCGGACCGCTGAACTGCTGTCCTGTCACGTCGCGCCTGTCAGATGTCGAGCCCTTGACCTGCTGGGGTGCCAGATCGTTTGCAATTGCTGAGAGCCGGTGTTCTCAGGCGCCCTGACTTTCGCGGAAGTCTCATTCGCGATAGAGGCAGAATCGGGCACTCAGGGCTGCAGAGTGTCTCGGGCATTCTCGTACATCCATGTCGTTCCTGCGCGGCTGAAGAAGCAGTCGGCGAACTTCAGGGCGCTGTTCCATGCCCAGCTGGTGCAGCCGTGTCCGAGGCACCTTTCCGGGAAGTACGGGTTCAGGGAGTCGGCGTAAAAGGGGTTCGGCGTGAACTTCCGCTCCATGAGCTGAACCACCAACTTGTCCTGGTCAGTACTTTGTCGCTCGTCGCTGTGCTCGGGGCGCCACTGAGGTTTGTAGTGAACCAGCGCGTTGCGCAGCCTCATGAGCAGAGCTGCTTCGCTGAACGGACGGGCGCCACGGTTGAATTGCTCCCGCCCGAGCAACTGCAGCACCTTCCGATATCGCTCAAGCGTATTGGACTCCTTCGAAAGGTCCTCGCCAGCGGCCGTGATCCGCTGCCGTTCGTTCAGCTCCAGTCCTGTCCGAGCTTCGGCGCCTTCGACGTGTGATAGCTCGTCTCTTGAGGCCGTGAGGATGAACTCGTTGATGCATGCCTCGATGAAGGCTCCGGACGCGAGCACGGAAGTTGTCGCATAGGAACGGTGGTCCGACCTGGTACCGATGGGCACTGTGTCTTCCTCAGCGGAGCTCGGTGCCAGGGCTTCCAGTTCGCCGCACTTGCGGGAGAGAGAGCTCGCGGCGCGGGCGTGGTCCAAGGAAAAGTAGTGCCAGGCCGAGATCGGTACACCATTGTCCATGAGGCCAAGCGTAGACGCGACGCGTCCGGATACCACCTTTCAGTCAGGTGCCGCAGCGAGAATCCGGCACCGCGAATGAGAGCGAGTGAGAATCCGACAGCTTCAATGCGACAGGATAACTGCGGTGTCTCGCCACGATGTCGGATCCGACTCGCATCCGACATCGACCCGTGAGATTCCGACGCGGGAAATGAGATCCCACACGGCGGTGGATCACATGCCAGCCATGTCGTGGAAGCGCGAGTAGTGGAGCTGGGCGCCGACCGTCGTGGCCGTGGTCGGCCCGAACCGGTTCTTCTCGACGACCAGGTCGGCCTCGCCGGCGCGTGCTGACTCCTTGTCCTCCGCGTCCGGCCGAACGACCTTGATCACGACAGATGCGTCGTTCTTGATCGCCCGGGACTCGCGCATCAGGCCGTCGTCGTTGAGCTGGGACAGGGCGATGACGTGGCAGTGCAGCTGTACGGACAGGTTCTTCAGTCCGCGGGATACGGCTGCGATGGCCTGCTCGCGGGTTGTGTTGCGGCCGTGCTCGACCTCGACGAGCTGGATGTAATCCACGACGAGGAGGTCCAGGCCGTCGCCGCGCACGCACGCCCGTGCTGCTGACCCGATGTCGCCCAGTGCTGCGCCCTCGGGCTGGTAGACGCGCAGCGGCAGGGTCTTGAACAGGTCCACGCCGAGGCGCTGGACGGTTTCCCAGCCGCTCGGGGTGAGGCCGCCCTGATGCGTGAGGTGGTGCAGCGCGACTTTGCCCTCGGCGGCGACGATCTTCTGCATCAGCTCGGTGGCGCTCATCTCCAGGGAGGAGAACATCACCTTCGCGCCGGTCTTCGCGGCGGCGACGGCGCAGTTGAGCGCGAGGGTGGATTTTCCGACGCCGGACTGGGCAGCGATGACGGTGACGTTACCGGGCTGCATGCCCGAGGTGAGCGCGTCCAGGTCAGCGAATCCGTAGGTGAGCCCGGTCTTCTTTCCGTCCTGGATCTCTTCGAGGTCGGCGATGAAGTCGAGGTACAGGTCGCCGACGGCGGGCGGTGCCTCGTGTACGCCGGGGACGCCCGCCACGATCTCGGTGAGCTGCTGCTCGACGAGTTCGCGGACGTCGTGCTCGTCGCCGGTCTCGCTGTAGGCGTGCTCCAGGATGCGGCTTGCTGCGCTGATCACGGTGCGCCGGTATGCCTTGGCCCGGACGATCTCGGCGTACTGCGCGCCGTTGGCCGCGGTGGCGACGGCCTGGATGCAGGCGTGCAGGTAGGGGGCTCCGCCGACGCGGGCGAGGTCGCCGGCCTCGGTGAGCGCGGCTGTGATGGTGAGGACGTCGACGGGCTCGCCGGCCTCGTGCTGGGCGCAGATGACGCGGTGGATCGTGGCGTGTGCGGGCCGGTAGTAGTCACCGGGCGCGATGCCGGTCTCCAGCGTCTCGACGAAGTACCGGTGTGACGCCTCGGTCGGGCTGCCGGACATCAGCAGCACCCCCAGGGCCGCTTGCTCGGCGGCGAGGTCCTGGGGAAGTACGCGGGTGAAGGCGGGTGCCTCTGCGGAGGCCGTGCTGGGCTGCTGCGGGCTGGTGGACACTGGTGGCTCTCCTGGTCGGATGCGTCGGGCAGGGGATACGCGGGCCGCTCCCGGGCATGGGTGCGGCCCGCACTGGCGTGTCAGGCAGGGACTGCGAGGGCGCACTCGACGCAGCGCCCCTTGTAGCGGGCCGGGTGGTCCGGGCAGCGCTCGCGGCTGCTGATGGTCGGCGACGGCGCGGGCGGCAGATCGCCCAGAGCGCGCCCGTACAGGCCGGGCAAGGCGCCTCGGTGGTTGATCCGGGAGACGTCGACTCGTTCACCCAGCTCGGTCCGCAGGGTCTCGGGGTTGTAGCCGTCAGCGAAGGCGGCCTCTACGAGCGGGGCGAGGGTGCAGGCCGTCGAGCGGCCGAGTCGTCCGGGCAAGGCGAGCACGAAGGCGACGGTGCTTTCATCCGCTTCCGCCTCTCGCTGCGGGGGGATGCCTTCGCTCGCAGCGCCGGTCTCTCTCTCCGCTGGCGCCTCCGCACCGCTGCGGCCGGTGGGGCCAGAGAGAGAGTCTTTAACAAGAGTCTTCTTCCTAATAAGAGCCCCCGCCTGACCGGGGGTCGGTCGACCGGGGCCCGGAAACAGGGAGGTCGGTCGCGGCCTCGAATCTGCTGGGTTCTCGCCGGTCTCGACACTCCCGGAAGCGGCGTTTTCGCAGGTCGCACCGACACCCGCATTTCGGGGGGCCGGTCGGGCCGGGGTCGGTGATGGTGCGTCCTTGCGCGGATCGAGGTACTCGGGCTCGATGCGGACAGCCTTGACGTTGCCGCCGTCGATGACCTCCCGCAGCATCTCCGCGACGTCCTCGCGAGTGTGAGGGATCGAGTCGACGCTGAAGGTGGTGAACCAGGACCCGCCCCGCTTCACGACCGTGGCCCCGGTCGTCTCATCGACCACGACCTCCGATACCGCCCGCTGGATTTTGAACTTCACGACCATCGCGGCCTCAACGAGCGCACGCATAGCCTTGCTGAGCGCAGCCTCGCCCTCGGTGTACTCCCTAGTGAGCAGTTCGACGTTGACCTCGTCGCCGTCCTTGGCGCGGACCAGCCTGGTAAGCAAGCCGATCGACAGGATCGAGGGCAGGGAGTCGATCGCCTCGTTGTCGATGGAGGCGAACCGCGCCGGACGGCTTGGGCGCTTCCTCATCGGGCACCTCGGGCGAGGGCCAGGGCGCGATGAGCGGCGACGGAACGGGTGGTGGGCTGGTCGTGCATGATGGCCTCACGGTTACGAGGACCCGCATCGCTTCCCACGTGGGCGACGTGAGCGGTGCGGGCCGTTCCACCGGCGGCCCAAAACCAGCCCGGATTGTTGGAGCGGACCGCCAGGCCCGCTAGGGTGTAGCGCATCGAAGGCACTCCTGTGGGGTGCTGAGAGAGGCCCGGCGACTGTGAGAGGGAGCCGGGCCTTTCGCATGTCTGCTTGCGGCTATGCGGCATCAATGTCCGCCTCGGTGGCCGCGCGCTGCGCAGCCAGGTCCAGGGCAGGCCGGAAGACGGTGCGCAGTTCGGCGATCTCCGGTCCGGTGAGTGGGGGCCGGGATGCGACGAACTCGGCGATGAACGCCTCGACGTCCTGGCCTGCAGCCGGTGAACACCAGCCGTCCGGAGTGGAGTTCACGCGGCGGCTGCCTTCAGGGCCGTGAGCGCTTCCACATACCGAGCCAACTGCTCCTTGCGGGGATAGCGGTCTCCCGCCTCCCACGCGGTGATTGCCTGACGCGAGACACCCACGATGTCGGCGATGTCCTGCTGGGAGAGGCCGACGGTTTCCCGGATGTTCCGGCGCTGCTCCGGGTCGGGGAGTTCACCGCGAAGACGGGAGAGTTCGCTGCGAACACGCATGCGCGAGTTGATCCGCGCGGTAACTGTGGCGGTCATGTGGCCATGTTGCAGCATGGTGGATCATGAAGTCAATCACCTTGCAACATGGTGAGTTACTGCCTGGTGTTTGCGTGCACCAATGCACCTGGTGATCGTTGGAACATGCCCACCGCACCTCTCCCTGACGACGTCCTCCGAGCAGCCGCGCAGGCCTACGCCGGCATGCCGATCACCCTCGGCGAACTCACCAGGGACGGGACCCGGCTGTTCTCCTACAAGGAAGGGGCCCTGACCGTCACCGGCGAGGCACGCCTGTCCGGCCAGACCGTCCAGCTCACACGCCTCGAAGTCCGGCCCACGGACCCCGCCGCAGCGCTGACCGCCGCCCAGGTGAAGGGACTTCCGTTCGGGCGTGTCGTGAGTTCCCTACAGACGCTCCTGGCCCTCAATGAAGGCCGACTCCCGGCGGGACCCGCAACCCGCCCCGAGAAGCCTGAGAGCCCGCGCCGCGGTGGCCGCCCCGCCATCACCGACGACCTGCTGCGGCAGCTCGCAGAGGCGTACCTGGAGGAAACCGCGGAGGGGGCACCGTCCGGCCCCTTGACGCGGGTCGCAGCCCGGTTCGACCGGCCGACGGAGACGATCCGCACTTGGCTCGCCCGAGCCCGCAAAGAGGGATGGCTCGCCCCTGCGGTGAAAGGCCGCGCCGGGGGCGAACCGGGGCCGAGGCTGCTCGTGTACCGGATGGCCCAGGCTTCCGGCGTGGCTGCCCCCGAAGTTGGATTGCACATCCCTGACGACGAGACAGACGCGGAGAAGGAAGCACGCGAGCAGCGGCTGCACGACTTCGCCGAGGACGCGGGCAAGCTCTGGGAACAGATCAGGAGTTCCGACAGCGAGTGATCTCTCCGGGCGTGTACGGGCGACTCAGTCGGCCGCCCGCGCCCACTGAAGGGCGATGGTGGTCTCGTCGAACCCCGGGCCCCGCCGCGCTACCGGGAACACCCTCAGCCGCAGCCCCAGACCGTCCAGCACCCGCCGCTTCTGCGACACCTCCAGAGCCTCCCAGGACTCCTCTGCACGCGGCCCTACGAGGCCGTCGAACGCGTCCAGGTCGAACGTCGGCCGCAACCGGCGCGCTTCGCCCTGAGCCTCCGTGATCTGGCTCGCCAGCTTCGCGGTGATGCGCCGCAACTGCTCGCGGGTGATGGCCCCGTCCGCGTAGTCGTCCGCAGCCGCCTCCTGACGAGCCTTCAGCCCTTCAGCCCGCTCCAAAGCCGCCAGAGCCGCCGAGTCGTCGCCACGGAAGACGTCGGCCGCCTCGGGCCGCGACAGCACCCCCACGACGACGCGCCTCACGTACTCGTCGAGGGCTTCCTCATTACGGCCGACGCAGCCACTCGCGTCGCAGACGTACGTCGGCTGCTTCCGACCCCGCTTCGCATTCCCCCGCAGCGCGACCCGGAACACCGCCCCGCACGGCCCGCACGTCGCCACCTCACCCCACGACAGCAAGTGCTTCCGCGCACCAGGCATTTCCCGCACCACAGCCCGGTCAGCAAACAGGTTCCGCAACTGCGCGTACTGCTCGTCCGTGATGAGCGCAGGCCAGGCCGCTTTGTACTCGACGCCCTGGTGGACGCGGAGTCCCACGTTCGCCGGCCGCATTGCGAGCTTCTTCACGCTGGTCTTGTTCCACAACGACCCGTCCGCGTTCTGCCCCACCGCCCGCCGCTTGAGCTGCATCCCCGCACCCGGCGCCGGTACCTTGCGCTCGTTCAGGTCCGCTGTGATCCCGAGGAGGCTGGCTCCGGACAGCAGGCGGCCGACGATGTCACGGACCACGGCGGCCTGCACGGGGTCCTCGACGTCATGGAAGCCGCAGACCTGGCCCCGGGCGTCGTACTCGTACTGACGCCGCCACCCGTACGCGACTGCCCCGTTCGCCCGGCCCTCCTGGGCGCGCTCCAGAGCGGCGCGCGCCACACGCTCACTCTTCACTTCGGACTCAGCGGTGTCGGACTCGCCGAGGTTCGCGAGCTGCGAACGATCCGACGCCTTCGCCATGTTGAACAGGCCACCCGACTCAAAGGCGACCCAGCACCCCGCCTGGCGCAGGTCCTCGATCGCCTGGGCGCGCTCGACGCGGCGCCGCCACACACGCGACGGGTGGTAGCCGGCCACCACGACACGGACACCCGGCTCCCGGGCGGCCTCGATAGCATCGGCCATCAACCGGTCGTATTCGGGGCGTTCCTCACCCGAGTGAGCGGAGACATCATTCTCGACGTACTCGCCGCCGATCTCCCAGCCGTTCTCCTGGGAGAACGTCCTCAGGTCGCCCATCTGCCGTTTGACGCCCCGTCGGCGGTCACGCGGGTCCTCGGAGATCCGCGCGTACAGGAAGACGATGGTGCGGCGCGGGAGCGTCAGAGTATTCACGGGACAGGACCCTAGGGCTTCCCCGGCGGCGTGGGCAACACGCGCAAGGACCCGGAGGCCTTCGCGCGGCTCATCCACGACGTCGAGACGAGGATCTTCGACGTACTGCCGGACGAGACCTGGGTGTACCCCGGCCACGGCAACGACACGACGCTGGGCGCCGAGCGTCCGCATCTGCCCGAGTGGCACGCGCGCGGGTGGTGAACAAGAGCACGGGCGTCACGCGGGGCGCGAGGCCTCGCGTGCGCCCCGTGTGAACCGAGCGCACACGCTGGTGCCCCACACGCGCTCCCTTGTCCTTCACCGGTGCAGTCCACTGGAGGCGGCCCCGCGCAGGATGACGGCTCCTGGGCGGCAGGGCCGCCGGCCCCCGATCCCGCCCTCGGCCGGCGGCCCCGGCCCCACTCCCTCGCCGCCCCGGCGATGACCGGACCGGGTGCGCGGGACGGCTGTGACCGCAGTGTTCACAGGACTGCAACACGCATTCCCACCATGCGGACAATGACCGCTGCGACCTGGACAGTTGGCCTCGTTCGCTGCCACTCTCCGGCCATGTACCGACCCCAGCGCGCCCTGCGCCCCGTCGCCTCCGCCTGCACCGTCGCCCTGCTCGCCCTCGCCGTCGGCTGTGCCCCGCAGCCGGAGAGCGAGGCCTCCGGCAAAGCCTCCGGGAGCACCGCCGGAAGCTGCGCCAAGGGTTCGTTGAGCACGCGGACCGCCGGCAGGCTCACCGTCGCCACGGACGAGCCGGCGTACGAACCATGGTTCAAGGACGACAAGCCCGCCAACGGAAAGGGCTTCGAGTCCGCGGTGACCTACGCCGTGGCGAAGCGGCTCGGCTATGCCGACGCCGATGTCGTCTGGCAGAGCGTGCCCTTCAACAAGGCCTTCGCCCCCGGTGCGAAGACCTTCGACTTCGACATCAACCAGGTGTCCATCAGCTCCGAGCGCCGGAAGGCCGTGGACTTCTCGTCCGGCTACTACGACGTCCGCCAGGCGGTCATCGCGCTGAAGGGCTCCAAGGCCGCGAAGGCGACGAGTCTCGCGGACCTCAAGGATCTGAAGCTGGGCGCACAGGTCGGCACCACCAGCCTGGACTACATCGACGACGTGGTGAAGCCGACCCGGCAACCGGCCGCGTACGCGAAGAACGACCAGGCCAAGTCCGCCCTGAAGAACGGCCAGGTCGACGCCGTCGTCACCGATCTGCCGACCGCCTTCTACATCACGGCCGCCGAGGTGACCGACGCGAGGATCGTCGGGCAGTTCGAGAACAGGGGCGGCACGCCGGAGCAGTTCGGGCTCGTCCTCGACAAGGGGAGCGCGCTGACCTCCTGCGTGACGAAGGCGGTGGACGCCCTGCGCGCGGACGGCACGCTCGCGAAGATCGAGAAGCAGTGGCTGTCCGAGGCGGTCGACGCCCCGGTGCTCAAGTGACGGCGATGACGGAGCAGCCGGGAGAGGACGCCTCCGGCGGAGAGACGTCCTCGGAAGGCGGGCGCGGCGGGGACGTGCTCGGAGCGGAGGTGCCCGAAGGAAGCCCGCCCGGACGGGACCTGCCCGGTGGAACGATGCCCGGGCGGAACGAGGCGTACGTCCCGTCGCGGCGGAGGATCGAACGCGAGCGCCACAGGCGCGGCCGGGCCCGCCGGTCGGCGGCCGTGGCCGCGTTCTCCACGCTCGTCACGGCCGTCGTGCTGTACCTCGTCGTGGTCAACGCCCCGGGCTGGCCGCGCACGAAGGAGACGTTCTTCGACGCGTCGTTCGCGCGTGAGGCCCTCCCCAAGGTCCTCGACGGACTCTTGCTCAACCTCCGACTGTTCGCGGTGTGCGGTGTCCTGGTGCTCCTGCTGGGCACGCTGACAGCCGTGGCGCGCACGCTGCGGGGGCCGGTGTACTGGCCGGTTCGGGCCCTCGCCACGGCGTACACCGACTTCTTCCGCGGCCTGCCGCTGATCATCTGTCTCTCGATCGTCGTGTTCGGCGTACCCGCGCTCCGGTTGCAGGGCGTCACCACGGACCCCGTTCTCCTCGGCGGCGCGGGCCTGGTGCTGACGTATTCGGCGTACGTCGCGGAGGTCGTCCGCGCCGGCATCGAGTCCGTGCATCCCTCGCAACGGGCCGCGGCACGCTCACTGGGCCTCACCGCATGGCAGACCCTTCGCCATGTGGTGCTGCCCCAGGCCGTCCGCCGTCAGGTCCCGCCGCTCCTGAACGACATGGTGTCCCTCCAGAAGGACACCAGCCTCGTCTCGATCGGCGGGGCGGTGGAGGCGATGCGTTCCGCGGACATCATCGTCGGCCGCAGCCTCAACTACACGGCCTACATCGTCGCGGCGCTGCTCTTCGTGGCCCTGACCATTCCCATGACGCGTTTCACCGACTGGGTCACCGCCCGCATGGACCGGCGCCGCGGCCAGGGAGGCATCGTATGAGCACGGCACCGGCACCTGGCGGCCCCCTGCTGCGGATGGAGTCCGTCCGCAAGACCTTCGGCGACTCGGTCGTCCTGCGGGACGTCGATCTGGAGGTCGCCCCGCACACGGTCACCACGCTGATCGGCGCGTCCGGCTCGGGAAAGTCCACACTGCTGCGCTGCGCGAACCTCCTGGAGGAGGTGGACGACGGAGCGATCTGGCTGGACGGCGAGGAGATCACCGACCCGCGGACCGACCAGGACCGGGTGCGCCGGCGGATCGGCGCCGTCTTCCAGGCGTACAACCTGTTCCCGCACATGACCGTGCTGGAGAACATCACCCTCGCCCCGCGCCGCGTCCACGGGGTGGGCCGTGCGGACGCCGAGGCGCACGCGCGTGAGCTGCTCGAACGGCTCGGGCTCGGCGCCAAGGCGGCCGAGTACCCCGACCGGTTGAGCGGTGGCCAGCAGCAACGGGCCGCGATCGTCCGCGCCTTGGCCGTACGTCCCAGGCTGCTTCTCCTCGACGAGATCACCGCCGCCCTCGACCCCGAGCTCGTGGGCGAGGTCCTGGACGTCGTCCGCGATGTGAAGGAGGACGGCATGACCATGGTCCTGGCCACCCACGAGATGGGCTTCGCACGCGAGGTCTCGGACCAGGTCTGCTTCCTGGAGGACGGCGTGATCCTGGAGCGCGGCACACCCGAACAGGTCTTCGGCGACCCGCGGAAGGAACGTACGCGGCGCTTCCTCGAGCGGATCGTGGACGCGGGACGCCAGTGACCGGGGGCGTCCGCCGATCAGGGCGGACGCCGCCTCCGAGGTGGGGTAAACGGCCGGGTCTCCGACCGGAAACCCCCTGCTCAGGTGTCCGCCCGCCCCGTTCCCGCGAGCGCCGCCACCCGCTCCACCGCGAACGCGTATCCCTGCACGCCACAGCCCGCGATGACCCCGTCGGCCCGCAGAGAGACATACGAGTGGTGCCGGAACTCCTCGCGCTGGTGGATGTTGGAGATGTGGACCTCCACCACGGGAAGTCCGTCACAGGTGTTGAGCGCATCCAGGATGGCGACAGAAGTGTGCGAGTACGCGGCCGGATTGATCACGATCCCCGCGTGGTTCAGCCGGGCCTCGTGGATCCAGTCCACCAGCTCGCCCTCGTGGTTGGACTGCCGGAAGTCCACCGTGCCGCCGTGCGCGGCCGCCGCCTTGACGCACAGCGCCTCGACGTCCGCCAGCGTGTCGGAACCGTAGATCTCCGGCTGCCGCTGCCCGAGGAGGTTCAGGTTGGGGCCGTTGAGAACCATGATCGGGGCGTTGGCGAGGGTGCGGGGCACGTTTCCTCCGGTCCGTCGGGGCTGCCGGCCCGTCAAGGACCGCTGCTGGGAACCGGTTTATCACGGTGCGCGGCGAGCGGGACGGCTCGTACGCTCTCGCCATGACGACGCCCGCGTACCCTCCCAAGCCCGTACCCGGTGACCGGATAGCCGTGATCTCGCCGTCCAGCGGACTGCCCGGCCTCCTGCCCCTCCCGTACGAACTGGGCCTGGAGCGGCTGCGCAAGGAGTTCGGCCTGGAACCGGTCGAGTACCCGGCGACCCGGAGGATGGGGTCGACTCCGCGGGAACGGGCCGACGACATCCACGCGGCGTTCGCCGATCCCGCGGTCAAGGCGATCCTCGCGTCCATCGGCGGCGACGACCAGATCACCGTACTGCCGCTGCTGGACCGTGAGTTGATCCGCGCGAATCCGAAGCCGTTCTTCGGATACAGCGACAACACGAACCTCCTCGTCCACCTGTGGAACACCGGAATCGTCGGCTATCACGGCGCGACGGTGATGTGCGAGCTCGGCCGGCCGGGTGCCATGGACCCGCTGACCGCGGAGTCGCTGCGGGCCGCGCTGTTCACGTCCGGGCCGTACGAGCTGCGTCCCGCCGACCGCTTCCGCCAGGTCGACGCGCCCTGGGAGCTGCCGGAGAGCTTCCTCACCGAGCCGAGGACCGAGCCGGGCACGGGCTGGACCTGGATCCGCCCGGACAAGGTGGTCGAGGGCCGCTCCTGGGGAGGGAACATCGAGATCCTGTCGTGGCTGCTGATGGCCGACCGCGAGGTCGCCCGTGATCCTTCCGTGTACGACGGTCACGTGCTGTTCCTGGAGACCTCGGAGGACATGCCCGGGGCCGACGACGTCTTCCGGATCCTGCGCTCCATGGGCGAGCGCGGCCTGCTGCGGCGGTTCCCGGCGCTCCTCATGGGCCGTCCGAAGGCGTGGTCGTTCAAGCGGCCCCTCGAACCGGAGGCCAGGGCCCGCTACGCCGAGGAGCAGCGCGAAGCAGTTCTCCGCGCCGTCGGCGTCTACGCCCCGGACATGATGGTCGTCTTCGATGTGGATCTCGGTCACACCGATCCGCAGCTCGTCATCCCCTTCGGAGGGGTGGTCCGGGTCGACGGCCCGGCCCGGCGCATCACGGTCACCTACTGACGCATACCGCGCTCCCGCACGCCCCCGTAACCGGCGATCACTGTGGGTAGTTGATCCGGCATGCACGACGTACGCACCGTAAGGGCGCCCTCCATGCTGCGGCTCGCCGTCGCCTCCCTCGTCGGCACGGCCATCGAGTTCTACGACTTCTTCGTCTACGGCACCGCGGCGGCACTGGTTCTCGGACCGCTGTTCTTCCCGACGTTCTCGCCGCTGGCGGGGACGCTGGCGGCCTTCGGGACGTTCGGCGTCGGATTCGTGGCCCGTCCACTCGGCTCGATGCTGTTCGGGCACATCGGGGACCGGCGCGGGCGACGGCCGGTGCTGCTGGCCTCGCTGCTGCTGACGGGCGCCGCGACCGTCGCCGTCGGCTGTGTTCCGACGTACGACCGCATCGGTGCGGCGGCTCCCGTGCTGTTGCTGGTGCTGCGTTTTCTGCAGGGGCTCGGGCTCGGCGGCGAGTGGGGCGGGGCGGTGCTGCTGACGGCCGAGCACGCGCCCGCCGGGCGGCGCGGCCTGTGGTCGAGCTTCCCGCAGATGGGTCCGTCCCTGGGGTTCGTGCTGGCCAACGGCGTGATGCTGGCGCTGTCGTCGACGCTGTCCGACGCGCAGTTCGCGCAATGGGGCTGGCGGGTGCCGTTCTGGGCGGCGGGGGTTCTCGCGGTGGCGGGGCTGTGGCTGCGCCGCTGCGTCGAGGAGACCCCGGGATTCCTCGCGATGGACGACCGCGCGCGCGTGCCGCTCGCCGAGGTGGCGCGCGACCACTGGCGGCTCGTGCTGCTGACGGCCGGCGGACTCGCCGTCGGCTACGCCGTCTTCTACACGGTGACGACGTGGGCGCTCGCCTACGGCGTCGACCGGCTCGGCGTGAGCCGCACGGTCATGCTGACCTGCATCATGGCCGCGGTGGTGGTGAAAGGCTCGCTGACACCCCTGGTGGCCCTGCTGGGGGATCGTTACGGACGGCGGCCGCTGTGCATGGCGGGCTGCGCGGGCGCCGCGCTCTGGATGTTCCCGATGATCGGGCTGCTGTCGACCGGCGAACCCCTGCTCATGTTCCTCGGCTTCCTGGTGGCGCTGATCGCCTTCGTCACCATGTTCGCGGTGATCGCCGCGTATCTGCCGGAGCTGTACGAGCCGCGGGTGCGCTGCACGGGCGCGGCCGTCGGCTACAACCTGGGCGGGGTCCTCGGGGGCGCGCTCACTCCGCTCGTGGCGACGGCTGTGGCGAGCGGGGAACGCGTGCCCTGGGGCGTGGCCGTCTATCTGACGGGGATCGCGCTGCTGAGCCTCGGGTGCTTCGCGCTGCTGCCGGAGACCCGGCCGGTGCCGAGGCTGACGGCCGTTCCCGTCGCGGAGTGACTGCCGGTCAGGGGTTGACGGCCAGTTCCAGATAGGCGGCGAAGACGACCAGGTGAACGCCGCCCTGAAGCGGGGTGGCCCGCCCGGGAACGACCGTCAGGGAGCTCACGACCACGGTCAGCGCGAGCAGCACCATCTCGGTCGGACCGAGGCCGAGAACGAGTGGTCCGGAGAGCCAGACCGAGGCGAGGGCGACGGCGGGGATGGTCAGTCCGATGCTGGCCATCGCGGAGCCGAGGGCGAGGTTCAGACTGGTCTGCACCCGGTCCCGGCGGGCGGAGCGCAGCGCAGCGATGGTCTCGGGGAGCAGTACGAGCAGCGCGATGATCACACCGACCACGGAGTGCGGCATGCCGGCCGCCTCGACCCCGGACTCGATGGTGGGCGAAACACCCTTGGCGAGGCCGACGACACCGACCAGGGCCAGCCCGAGGAGCCCCAGGCTGACCTTGGCCTCGCGGGCGGACGGCGCGTCGGCGTGCTCGTCCACGTCGATGACCTTGCCCTGCCGGGTGATCGGCAGGAAGTAGTCCCGGTGCCGGACAGTCTGGGTCGCCACGAACAGGCCGTACAGCACCAGGGAGGCGACCGCGGCGAAGCTGAGCTGCGCGGCGGAGAACTCCGGGCCGGGCTTGCTGGTGGTGAACGTCGGGAAGACGAGGCTGAGCGTGGCGAGCGTCGCGACCGTCGCCAGGGCGGCTCCGGTTCCCTCGGCGTTGAACACGGCGAGCCCGTGGCGCAGTGACGCGACGAGCAGACACACGCCGACGATCCCGTTGCAGGTGATCATCACGGCCGCGAACACCGTGTCGCGGGCCAGCGTCGAACTCTTGGCACCGCCGTCCGCCATCAGGGTGACGATGAGGGCGACTTCGATGATCGTGACGGCGACGGCGAGGACGAGGGATCCGAAGGGTTCCCCCACCCGATGGGCTACCACCTCGGCGTGATGGACCGCGGAGAGCACGGAACCCGCGAGGACCAGGGTGACCAGCGCGACGACCGCGCCCGGCAGGTCACGCCCCCAGGTGAAGCCCAGCAGCACCACCGCGATCACGGGCACCACGACGGTCCACCGCGTCACGAGTGACCTGAGCCGAACGATCATGCCGCGATCGTCGCAGCGGAAGGCGTGCCCCGCACTCCGGCGGCGTGCCCCGCGCTCTTGGCACGGGACACGCTCCCGGCATGCGCCAGGCCAAGGGGCGCGTTCCGGAATCGCGGCGGTCGGGCCCCAAGGGGCGCCGGGAGCGGTGACGGCCGGTGTTCCGCGCGCCGCTCCCGGGGGTGGCCGTCACCGCGTCCGGCACGGTCAGGCGTCAACGCTCTCCTTCGAAGCGCTCTCGGCCCGCTCACGCGCCGCCTGCTTCCGGGTGGCGAACAGGCTGGTGATCGTGGTGACCACGAGGACCGCGCAGATCACGCCGAGCGAGACCGGGATGGATATCTCGGGAACATGGACGCCGGACTCGTGCAGCGCGTGCAGGACGAGCTTGACGCCGATGAATCCGAGGATGACCGACAGGCCGTAGCTGAGGTGGACCAGCTTCCTGAGCAGGCCGCCGATGAGGAAGTAGAGCTGTCGCAGACCCATCAGCGCGAAGGCGTTGGCCGTGAAGACGATGTACGGGTCCTGGGTCAGGCCGAAGATCGCGGGGATCGAGTCGAGGGCGAAGAGCACGTCGGTGGTGCCGATCGCGAGCATCACGACCAGCATCGGCGTCATGACGCGCTTGCCGTTCCGGCGGATCCACAGCTTGGTGCCGTGATAGCGGTCGGCGACGCCGAACCGCCGCTCTGCGGCCTTGAGCAGCCTGTTCTCCTCGAACTCCTCCTCGTCCTCGTCGGCCCTGGCCTCCTGGATCAGCTTCCAGGCGGTGTAGATGAGAAAGGCGCCGAAGATGTAGAAGACCCAGGCGAAGTTCGCGATGATCGCGGCGCCGGCGGCGATGAACACCGCGCGCAGGACGAGGGCTATCAGGACGCCCACGAGGAGCACGCGCTGCTGGTATTTCGAGGGCACCGCGAACTTCGCCATGATCAGGACGAAGACGAAGAGGTTGTCGACGCTCAGCGACTTCTCGGTGATGAAGCCGGCGAAGAACTCGCCGGCCGGCTGTCCGCCGGCGAAGAGGAGCAGTCCGAGTCCGAACAGCCCGGCGAGGGCGATCCAGACGACGGTCCAGATTCCGGCTTCCTTGATCGATACGTCGTGCGGCTTGCGGCCGATGAAGAAGTCGACCGCGATCAGTGCGGCCAGCCCCACGATGGTCAGGACCCACAGGGTCAGGGAAACATCCACTGCGCCTCCGGCAGTACGTAACGGCAGATTTCAGTCGTTCGCCACCGGAGGTCTCTTCCACCCGAGGTCGCTGGGGCGCTGGATGCGCCCCCGGAGTCCGCGGGCCGACGCCCCGGGATCTGACTCGATCCGTATTGACGGGTACGTCGCAGCAGATAGGGAGTACTCCCCTCCGAATGGAAAAAGAGTACCCGAATCACCAAGGAAAGGTAAAGGGGAAAGTAAAAGAAGGTACAAGTTCCCTGGTCAGATGGCTTTACGGTTACTTGGTGAAGCCGTTCGACACCTGCGGTCCGAAGCGTCGCGAGAGGTCGGGAGCGCCTGGATCAGGTCAGCGGTTCCACGACCGGCGGGCCGCCGCGACCGCCGCGAGGACCTGATGGAGCACCTGGCTGTTCGCGGGGACGAGCGAGGGCTCGTACGTCCACGCGTGCCCGACCCACGGATCGGCGAGATGATCGTCGGGCACCGGCGTGATCCTCAGCAGCGACCGCCACAGCGGATCGAGCAGCGGTCCGTACGCCGCCGCGTCCTCCCGGTCGGCCACCATCATCAGATGGACGCCGACCGCCGGTCCCTCGTCCGCCAGGTAGCGGAGCTGGGTGACGGCGCGGTCGTCGAAGCCGTGCGGGAAGTCGTTGACGATCAAGAGCTGCTCGGCGGTGTCGAGACCCGGGGGCAGCGAGTCGGCCGCTCCCCCGCGCAACGCCATCTGCACCAGGTCGACGCGCTGGGTGAGACGGTGCAGTACGTCCGCCACGCCCGTGGCACCCGCGGCCGGAGGGGCCGCGAGCACCCCGGACTGCGTGAGGGGCGCGAGGGACGAGGCTCCGGTGCCGGCCGGGTCGACGACGTGGACGGTGAACTCGCCCGGGGGATACACCGCGAGCAGCCGGGCCGCGTGTGCTACGGCGGTGTCCACGGCAAGGCGGCGCACCTGGTCGGAGTCGGCGAGCGTGCCCTCCAGGGAGCTGCGACCGCTGTCGATCCACAGGCCGCGCTCCAGCGGCAGACGTACCAGCATGGGAATGCTCAGGTTCTCCGTCTCGGGCAGACGGAGGTCGCCGAGCCGGAGCGCCATGGGTATCTCCATGGGGGCGCGGTAGCCGTGCCAGACCGGGTTGTCCCAGCGCGCGTAGGCCATCGGCAGCGCGGGCTCCACGACCTCGGCCTCGGCGGTGAGCTGGGCGAGGTCACGGTCGAGAGCGGCCCGTGCCTGGTCGACGAGCTGCGCGTGCTTGGCGCGGGCGGTTTCGCGGGCCGCGTCTCCCTGCCCCCCGATCCGGCTGCGCGGGTCGGAGAGGACCTGGTCGAGCTCCTTCTCCATGCGGGAGTCGGCGAAGTCGACGGCGCTGCGGTAGGCGGCGACGGTCCTGGCCAGGTCCTCGAACATCCCCCATACCTGGTTGTACAGCCGCTCCTCCATCGACCAGCCGGTCGCGTCTCCCGCGACCGGCTGCGCGGGCTGTCCGGGCTGGGCCGGTGGTGCGGTGGGCGGGGGCGGCGGCGGGGCGGAGGTCTGCCGCCGGGGGTGGCTGTAGTCGACCGGTCCGGCGGCGCCGGGTGACGGCGACTGGGTGACCGGGGAGGGGTCGGCCTGTGCGGGGCCTCCCGGGTGACCGGCCCCCGGAGCCGTGGCTCCCTGCGGACCGGACGTGTACGGGCTCTGCTGCGGCGGCACGGCTCCCGACGCGCCCTGGGGCCCGGGTCCGGCGTAGGGCTGGTCCGGTCCCGGCGCCGAGGCGGCGGCCTGTCGGGACCGGTCCGCCTCCGGGGTGCGGGGCGGAGGCGCCGCGACCGACCGCGCCAGGCCCTGGGCCACCGCTTCGTTGATGCTGCCCGCGAGCTGCCGGGCCTCCGGAAGCCCCTGGTCGGTGAGGAGTTCGGCGAGACCGCCCGCGTAGCCCTGGCCGACCGCGCGCACCTTCCAGGCGCCCTGCCGGCGGTAGAGCTCCAGGGCCACGACGGCGGACTCGGCGTCCAGTCCGGTGACGGTGTAGCTGGCGACCTCGTGACCGTCGAGGCCGGTGACCGCGACGAAGGGGGCGGCGACGGCGCCGAATCGGACGGGTCCGCCGACGCCGGTGGGCAGCGCGAGCAGCACGCTGACCCGGTGCACGGCCTGGGGCAGGGCGTCCAGGTCGAAGGCCAGCCGGTGGTCGGCCGCCGCCTGCTTGGACACCTCGAGCCCGGGAAGCGTGGGCGCGCCCGGGTGGGCCACCCACTCGACGCCCCGGACTCTGCCCTGTTCGTCGCTGAGCGTGGCTCCGGCCACGATCGGCTTCCCGGCCGAGACACGGACCTCGAGACGGACCTGAGGGAGCGGGTGGTTCTGCCCCCTGACCAGCTCGGCCGTCATCGTCTTGTCCCCCTATGTCGCTGTGTGCAGTGTGCGCCGGCCGCTCAGAGGTGCGGCAGGATGGCGGGCATCAGGTCCTGGAACGTGCGGCCGTTGGCCGGCGTGCCGAGGGCCGTCATCTGCCAGCCGGTTCCGGAACGGTGCACCTTCGCCATGATCTGGGCCGTGTACTGGCCGCCGCCCGCCAGCGTGTAGCGGGCGAGTTCCTGGCCGTTGGTCTCGTCGACCAGACGGCAGAACGCGTTCTGCACTTCCTGGAAGGTCTGGCCCGTGAAGGAGTTCACGGTGAAGATGATCTGGTCGATGTGGACCGGGATGCGCTGCAGGTCGACGAGGATGGCCTCGTCGTCGCCGCCCTGGCCCACGCCGCCGACGAGGTTGTCACCGGTGTGCCGCACCGAGCCGTCGTCGCTGACGAGGTGGCGGAAGAACACCACGTCGACGGGCTGCTTGTCCGCGAAGAGCACGGCGGACGCGTCGAGGTCGATCTCCCGGGTGCGCGAGCCGAACAGGCCGCGCCGGGGGGCCGCCTGCCAGCCGAGTCCCATACGGACCGCGGTCAGCGTGCCCCCGTCGTTCTTCTGCAGACTGATGGCCTGACCCTTGGTCATGTTGACCGTCACGCGCTGTTCCCCTCTCGAACTGTCCCCTGTTGCCGCGGAGTCCGCGGATGAACAGAACCCTACGCAGCGGCACTGACAGCGCCGAACCCTGGGGCGGAATTTGTGTCGGTCTTGCAACACACCGCTCGTCGTGCCGGGGGTCGGCGCCCTCAACGGGACCGTCAGGCGATTCCCGCCTCCTTCATCTGCCGCAGCTCCTTCTTCATCTCGGACACCTCGTCGCGCAGCCGTGCCGCGATCTCGAACTGGAGGTCGGCCGCGGCGGCGCGCATCCGTTCCGTCAGGTCCTCGATCTGCTGCGCGAGTTCGGCCGCGGGACGGTCGGTCGGCACGGCGTCCTTGGCCTTGGCGGACTTCGCGGCGCGGGTCGCCTTGGCGCCCAGCGCGGGCACGGGGGCCTTGGCTCCCTTGCCGTCCTTCGTCCTGCGGTAGCCGGAGCCGAGCAGCTCCTCGGTGTCGACGTCCTCGCGGGCGATCTGCGCGACGATGTCGTTGATCTTCTTGCGGAGGGGCTGCGGGTCGATGCCCCGCTCCTTGTTGTACGCGATCTGCTTCTCCCGGCGGCGGTTGGTCTCCTCGATGGCCTTCTCCATCGCCGGGGTCATCTTGTCCGCGTACATGTGGACCTGGCCGGAGACGTTGCGCGCCGCGCGGCCGATGGTCTGGATCAGGGAGGTCCCCGAGCGCAGGAAGCCCTCCTTGTCTGCGTCGAGGATCGCCACCAGGGAGACCTCGGGAAGGTCGAGGCCCTCGCGCAGGAGGTTGATGCCGACCAGGACGTCGAACTCGCCGGCGCGCAGTTCGCGCAGCAGCTCGACGCGGCGCAGGGTGTCGACGTCGCTGTGCAGATAGCGCACCTGGATGCCCAGCTCCAGGAAGTAGTCCGTGAGATCCTCGGCCATCTTCTTGGTGAGAGTGGTGACCAGGACGCGCTCGTCCTTCTCGGTGCGCAGCCTGATCTCGTGCACCAGGTCGTCGATCTGACCCTCGGTGGACTTGACGACCACCTGGGGGTCGATCAGGCCGGTGGGGCGGATGATCTGCTCGACGTAGCCGTCCGAGCGGGAGAGCTCGTACTTCCCCGGCGTCGCGGAGAGGTAGACGGTCTGGCCGATGCGCTGCTGGAACTCCTCCCATTTCAGGGGGCGGTTGTCCAGGGCGGAGGGCAGCCGGAAGCCGTGGTCGACGAGGGTGCGCTTGCGGGAGGCGTCGCCCTCGTACATCGCGCCGATCTGCGGAACGGTGACGTGCGACTCGTCGATGACGAGCAGGAAGTCGTCCGGGAAGTAGTCGATCAGCGTGTTCGGCGCGGAGCCGGGTTCACGGCCGTCGAAGTGCATCGAGTAGTTCTCGACCCCGGAGCAGGAGCCGATCTGGCGGAGCATCTCGATGTCGTACGTCGTCCGCATGCGCAGGCGCTGGGCCTCCAGGAGCTTGCTCTGCTTCTCCAGCTCGGCGAGACGCTCCCCCAGTTCCTTCTCGATGTCGTTGACGGCGCGTTCCATGCGCTCCGGACCCGCCACGTAGTGGGAGGCGGGGAAGACGTAGACCTGGTTGTCGTCGCTGATGACCTCGCCGGTGAGCGGGTGCAGCGTGGACAGGGCCTCGATCTCGTCGCCGAACATCTCGATGCGGACCGCGAGCTCCTCGTAGACCGGGAAGATCTCGATGGTGTCGCCGCGGACCCGGAAGGTGCCGCGGGCGAAGGCGACGTCGTTGCGGGTGTACTGGATGTCGACGAAGCGGCGCAGCAGGTCGTCGCGGTCGATCTCGTCGCCGACCTTGAGGTTGACCATGCGGTCCACGTACTCCTGCGGAGTGCCGAGGCCGTAGATGCAGGACACCGACGCGACCACGACGACGTCGCGGCGGGTCAGCAGCGAGTTGGTCGCGGAGTGGCGCAGGCGCTCCACCTCCTCGTTGATCGAGGAGTCCTTCTCGATGTAGGTGTCCGACTGCGGGACGTAGGCCTCGGGCTGGTAGTAGTCGTAGTACGACACGAAGTATTCGACCGCGTTGTTCGGCAGCAGCTCGCGGAACTCGTTGGCGAGCTGGGCGGCCAGCGTCTTGTTCGGTGCCATGACGAGCGTGGGGCGCTGGAGCTTCTCGATCATCCACGCGGTGGTGGCGGACTTGCCGGTGCCGGTCGCGCCCAGCAGGACGACGTCCTTCTCGCCTGCGCGGATGCGCTTCTCCAGGTCGGCGATGGCCGTGGGCTGGTCACCGCTCGGCTGGAAGTGGCTGACGACCTCGAAGGGCGCCACCGAACGTTCGATCTTGGATACGGGCCGCATGGATCCACCGTACGACCCCGCACTGACAACCGGGCCGGTTCACCTGCTCTGCGAGGTCCGGGAGCGGCGGTACGCGCGTTCCCGCGCGGGGTGGACGGCCCGACGGCGGCCGTTGTGCACGGGGACGGTATGGGCCGGGACGCCCGGCCGCCTGATCTCCGCGGGGCGCCGTTCGGGCTTGCCCACGACCATCTGCGGATCGAACAGGACGACGGCGCCCGCCAGACAGAGGAGGGCCAGGGGGCCGATCATCATGGGGGCGAGCAGGGCGGCCGCCGAGTCCCCGGCGGGGGTGCCGTCGGCCGGGCCGTGCAGGTGGACGCTGAGCGCCGCCATGCCGGTGTAGTGCATGCCGCTGACGGCCAGCCCCATGACGAGGCTCGCGCCCACGCTCCAGAGGAATCCCCGTACCTGCCCGGCGGCCCAGAGGGCGGCGATGGCGGCCACGACGGCGATGACGACCGAGGCGGAGACGGTGAGGGTGTTGTAGGTGAGCCTGCCGTTGAGCCGCATCCCCGCCATGCCCAGGTAGTGCATCGAAGCGATGCCCAGGCCGGTGACGGTCCCTCCGGTGAACAGCGCCGTCCCGGTGGCGCCCTGGTAACCGACGATGAAGATCCCGGCGCCGACCATCACGACGGCGACGCCCAGACTCGCGAACGTCGTGGGCCGGTCGTAGTGGACGGGGCTCTCCTCGACCGTGAAGCCCATCATCGCGATGAAGTGCATCGTCCAGATGCCGGAGGCGATCGCGATCGAGCCGAGCGCCAGCCAGCCGGCCCGCCAGGAACCGCCGACGAGCATGGATCTGGCGGTGCAGCGAAGACCCAGCGCCCCGCCCAGGCAGGCCATGAAATACGCCACCAGCGGTGTGACGAGTCCGTAGGTGAAGCCGTCGACCGTGCCTCGCATGCGCGGCTGCCTTTCCCGCCCTGTAACGCCTGGAACCGTCCGAAACACCCCCGCGGCCCGGACCGCCGGAGCGGACCTGGTCGAGGCTGAGAGTACGACCCCACCGGAATGGTCGAACGATAATCCTGCAAACAATCACGACCTCTCCCCAGTTGTGCGGTGGCGGCGAGCGGACTTGGACAACTCCATTCAATCCGCGGCCATCTCCCTGCCCCCCTCCGTCGACTCTCTGCTGTCAATCTTGTGCTGTCCGTGATCGCCCGACGCGAGGAGAACGCATGCACGCGCGCGTTGCCGCCGCCACGACCGCCGCGCTTCTTGGGGGAGCCGTTTTGATACTGCCCGGCCCGCACGCCAAGGCCGGCGGCCGGATCACGGCACCGCTGGTCGTCGCCCACCGCGGCGCCTCCGCCTACGCTCCGGAGAACACGCTGGCCGCCGTCGACCGGGCGGCCGAGCTGGGCTTCGACTGGGTCGAGAACGACGTCCAGCGCACCCGCGACGGCCGGTTGGTCGTCCTCCACGACGCCTCGCTGGCCCGCACAACCGACGCCGAGACGGTCTATCCCGGCCGAAGCCCTTGGGACGTCAAGGACTTCACCGCGGCGGAGATCACCCGTCTGGATGCCGGGAGCTGGTTCGGCCCGCGGTTCGCGGGCGCGAAGGTTCCGACGTTGCGGGAGTACATGGACCGCGTCTCGCGCAATCACCAGAAACTCGTCCTGGAGATCAAGAATCCCGAGCTGTATCCGGGCATCGAGCGGCAGACGCTCCGGCTCCTGAACAACCAGGGCTGGCTGGATCCGGTGCATCTGCGGGACAGGCTGATCGTCCAGAGCTTCAGCGCGGACAGCGTGCGGACCGTGCACCGGCTGCGGCCCGGCGTCACGACGGCCTTCCTCGGGACACCCCCGGTCGCGCGGCTGCCCTGGTACGCGCGGTTCGCCGACCAGATCAACTCCGACCACCGGTCGCTGTCCCCCGACTACGTCGCGGCGGTCCACGCGCTCCACGGCCCGCACGGCCCGATGAAGGTCTTCGCCTGGACCGTGGACGACGCGGCCACCGCGCGGAACCTGGCGGACTTCGGCACGGACGGCGTCATCACGAACACACCCGACGTGATCCGCGCGGCTCTGCCCTAGCGCCTGTCCGAGGCTCGGACGGCTCCGGGTGGGCCCCGGGCGTTGTCAGTGGCGGGCCGTACGGTGGACCGCATGAACAGCCACGGGCGGAATGAGCAGCAGATCGTGTGGTCCGTCGTCGGCACGGACATCGGTCCGCTGCTTCTCGCCGCGACGCCCCACGGCCTGGTCAACGTCGTCTTTCACGCCTCGGACACCGTGCGGGACAAGGCGCTCGACCGCCTCGCGTCCCGGCTGGGCGGCGAGCCGGTCGAGGCGCCCGGTTCCCCGCTGCTGGCCGAGGCAATACGCCAGGTGGAGGCGTACTTCGCGGGCGAGCGACAGGCTTTCGACCTGCCCCTCGACTGGTCGCTGATCTCGGGGTTCAACCGCCAGGTGCTGCGCGAGCTGAACTCGGGCGTCCCGTTCGGATCCGTCGTGGCCTACGGCGACCTGGCCGGGCGGGTCGGCGCGCCCGGGGCGGCCCAGGCCGTGGGGGTGGCCATGGGCTCGAACCCGCTGCCGGTCGTGGTTCCCTGTCACCGGGTGGTCGAGAGCGACGGCGGCATCGGCGGTTTCGGGGGCGGTCTGGAGACCAAGCGCAAGCTGCTGGCCCTCGAAGGCGTCCTTCCGGAGCCGCTGTTCTGAGTCCGCGACGGGAGCCTGCGGCTGTGCGTGCGGTGGCGTGACCGGTCCAGTGATCCTCAGAGACTGATGTGGTACGCCTTGCGCAGCGTCTCGTGGACGATCCACGTGGTGCGGTCGCCCTCGCGCAGGAATGCCGCGTCGCCCGGGCCCACCTCGATGACGTCGCCGTTCTCCACCTCGATGGTGGCGCGCCCGCTGACGACGACGAAGAGTTCGTTGGCCTCGGTGTCGGTCACCACGCCGGGCGTGATCTGCCAGATGCCCCGCACCTGCTTGCCGTCGGCGGACTCCCACAGCACCTTGCCCGTCACGACAGGGTCGCCCGAGACGATCTGGGCCGGGTCCAGCGGCTCGGGATCGAGCTCGGCGTCGGGAATGTGGACGGCGAACGACGGCGTGGCCTGCGGGTACATGGTCATGAGCGGACACCCTAAGGGCTCGTCGTCCACCCGGGGCACCGAGGGTCCCCACGCCGGCCGGGCCGACGCCACGTCGAGAAAGTCCCGCCGCGGAGGGTGCCCGGGACGCGCTGCCGGCAGCAGACTCCGCCGTGCGAAACAGCCGTCGGCATCCGCCGGGAGCTCCTCGGCATCCGACGGGAGCCCCCACCCGCACGGAGTGCCCCTACTCGTGCCGAGTTGTCCCTCCTGCCCCCGGAGCTGGTGGCGCACGCCGCAGGTGGCGAGGGTTTGGCCGGGCACGCCGCTCGCCAGAGATCCAGGGAGGGGAACGTCGACCGACAACAGGAGGCAGGCGCGTGATCGTGACGTCCGAAGAGGTGCGGGAGGCGCTCGACGCGCACCGGCCGGTGGTGGCCCTGGAATCCACGATCATCGCCCACGGGTTGCCGCACCCGCGCAATCTGCAGGTCGCCCTCGAACTGGAGGAGGTCGTCCGCGAGGAGGGCGCCGTCCCCGCGACGATCGCCGTGCTCGACGGCCGGCCGCACGTCGGCCTGGACAAGGGACAGCTCGAACGGGTCGCGAACGAGGACGGCATCCGCAAGCTGGGTCACCGTGATCTGCCGCTCGCGGTGGCCTCGGGGGCCAGCGGGGCGACGACGGTGTCCGCGACCGCGCTGCTGGCGGCCCGCGCGGGGGTGCGGGTGTTCGCGACGGGAGGGCTCGGCGGTGTGCACCGGGAGTGGACGGCGACCCAGGACGAGTCCGCCGACCTGGGCCTGCTGGCACGCACCCGGATCACGGTGGTGTGCGCCGGCGTCAAGTCGATCCTGGACGTGCCCGCGACGCTGCAGCGTCTGGAGACGCTGGGCGTGGCGGTGGCCGGATACGGCACGGACCGCTTCCCCGGCTTCTACCTGTCCGACTCGGGACACCCCGTGGACTGGACCCTCGACTCCCCCGAGCAGGTCGCCGAGGTGATGCGGGCCCAGGACGCACTGCACGCCCCCGACTCGTCGCTCGTCGTCGCGAACCCCGTCCCCGAGGAGGAGCAGCTCGATCCCGCCTTGCACGCGCGCGTGCTCGCCGAGGCGCTGCACGCGTGCGAGTCGGAGGGTGTGACCGGACAGGCGGTGACACCGTTCCTGCTCGCCTATCTGGTGAGGCACACGGACGGTGCCTCGCTCGCCGCCAATCTGGCGGCGGTACGCGGCAACGTGCGCCTCGCGGGACGGATCGCGGCGGCCTGGGCGGGGGCGTGAGCGACCCGGACCGGCGTATCGAGGCCGGCGGGGCCGAGGCCGCCGACCGGAGCGAGCTCGCCGAGGGCGCCCTGCTCGTCGTCGGGGACGTGGTCACGGATGTCGTCGCCCGGCATCGCGGCCCGCTGGCAGCCGGCACCGACACGGCCGCCACCGTCCGGACCGTACCCGGCGGCGCGGGCGCCAACGTCGCCTGCTGGGCCGTGCACGCGGGCTGCGTCGACGTACGGCTGCTCGGCCGGGTGGGCCTCGACGCCGCGGAGTGGCACGAACGCGAACTCACGGCGAGCGGCGTACAGCCCCTGCTGGTGACCGATCCGGAGGCACCGACCGGGACGGTGATCTGCCTGGTGGACAGCGGCGCGTCGGCGGAGCGTACGTTCCTCACGGACAGCGGGGCATCCCTGCGGCTGGCACCGGACGACTGGTCACCCGCGCTGCTCGACGGGGTCGCGCGTCTGCATCTGTCGGGCTACCTGTTCTTCTCCGGATCGAGCCGGGCGCTGGTATCGGTGGTGCTGGAGTCGGCACGCGCGCGCGGTGTGCCCGTGAGCCTGGATCCGGCGTCGGCGGGATTCCTCACCGAGCTGGGCGTGGACCGCTTTCTCGACCTGTGCGCGGGCGTCGACGTCCTGCTGCCCAGCCGTGACGAGGCGTGTCTGCTGACCGGGCTGCCCGATCCGGCCGACGCCGCCGCCAAACTGAGCCGCCATTTCCCCCTGGTCGTCGCCAAGCTGGGGAGTGACGGCGCCCTGGTCGCCCGTTCCGGATCCGTCCGGGCCCGTGTCCCGGCGCTGAGGGCGACGCCGCAGGACACGACGGGCGCCGGTGACGCGTTCACCGGCGCGTTCCTCGCCGCACTGCTCGGGGGCGCCGGTCCCGAGGAGGCGGCGTGGGCAGGGTGCGCGGCCGGGGCCAGGGCCGTGGAACGGATCGGTGGAAGACCGCCCGAGGCGAGTACCCGCCGGGGTGAGGGAGAGTCTCGGGCCCACTGAACTCCTCGGCCACGTGACGACGTACGCGGAGAGGGGCGATCAGGCTCCCTGTCCCTCACGCCCCGGTCAGTTCCTGCGCCCCCAGGCCGAGATCATCGGCGCGGTCGCCAGGTCCATAGACCCGGCGGCGACGTTCGCGAGGTGCTGGTCGATCTCCCCCTGGGTGGCCAGGCCCGCGGTGACGAGCTGATCGCGGATCTGCCGGACCGTGGCGTCCTCCAGCTCCGCGCACGCGGGCGAGGCGACGGGAAAGTACGCGTCGGCCTCAACGCCCCGCAGGCCCGCGTCCCGGAGCAGCCGCGGGAGCTTGCGCCCGTAGGCCAGGTCGGCACCGCGCTCGGCGAGCAGTTTGCGGAAGCCCTGGCGCAGCCGGTTCGCGAGCAACTGCTCGGGACCGTACTCCTCAGGGCAGAGCAGCGGCTGGAGGGCGGGATCGGCGTCTTCGACGAGGAGCCTGCCGCCGGGCCGCATGGATTTGATCATGGACTGCAACGCACGCTCCCGGTCCGGCACATGGACCAGTACGAGCCGGGCGTGCACGAGGTCGAAACCCTCCCCCGGCGGTTCCTCGGCACCCACGTCGTGGACGCGGACCTCGACGGGCGAGCGTGCCACGGAGGCCGCCCACGAGGTGTCGATGTCGGTCGCGACGACCTTCCCCGTCGGCCCCACCTTCTTGGCGAGCCAGGACACGACGGACGTGCCGCCCGCCCCGACCTCCCAGCAGCGCCAGCCGGACCCGACGCCGAAGCGCTCCATGTGCCGGAACGTCGTGGGATCGAAGAGAGTGGCCAGGGCCTCGAAACGCCGGCCCGCCTCCGTCTGCTGGTTGTCGAGGAGATACCCGTCGGCTCGCGTCATGGGGAGATCATCCCAGTTGACCCGCCCATCGCGGATGGACGACGCTCCCGTCGTCGGCACGGAGGTCGTGCGAGGGGCCAGTCCCGCCCCGTCCGGCCGAGCCGCCCACACGGCGGAACGGAATGCTCCGTTCCCACAGGCTTTTCCGGTGTCCGACCAGGCCTGGCAGACTGGCGCGCCAGGCGCAAAGTGCGGCCCGGGGAGATCCACGCGAGGAGATCCAGATGTCCATGGCAGGGAATTTGCGGAAGGTGACGGCTCTCGGCGCGGTCGACGGCCTCCGCAGAGTGGCGCGGCTGACACGGCGGAGCCGTCGTGTCGACCTGAGTCACCCCGCCCGGTCGCCGCTGGGTTCCTCGGTGGTGAACTGCGTGGCGTACCGGGACGGCGTGCGGCTCCCCGAGAGCAGCGATCTGGTCGACACCGTGCGGCGGATCCGCAAGCGCGACGACGGATTCGTCTGGCTCGGGCTCCACGAACCGACCGACGTGGAGTTCGCGGGCATCGCGGAACTCTTCGACCTGCATCCGCTGGCCGTCGAGGACGCGGTCGAGGCGCACCAGCGTCCGAAGCTGGAGTGGTACGGCGACACACTGTTCGCGGTGTTCAAAACGGTCTGCTACGTGGAGCACAAGGAGCTGACGGCCACCAGTGAGGTGGTGAACACGGGCGAGATCATGGTGTTCGTCGGTCCGGACTTCGTCATCACCGTGCGGCACGGACGGCACGGATCCCTGGGCCCGCTGCGCGAGGAGCTGGAGTCCGACACGCAGCAGTTGTCCAACGGGCCGGCCGCGGTCCTGCACGCGATCGCGGACCATGTGGTCGACGAATTCGTGAGCGTCACGGACTCGGTCCAGGCGGACATCGACCAGGTCGAGGCCGACGTGTTCGCCGAGAACGGCGCCCGGGCCGACGCGGGCCGCATCTACCAGCTCAAGCGGGAACTCCTCGAGCTGAAGCGGGCCGTGATCCCGCTCGCCCGGCCCGTCCAGGAGCTGGCGACCCGGCCTACGCGCGTGCTCGCGCCGGAGATACAGGCGTACTTCCGTGACGTCTCCGACCATCTCCTACGGGTCACCGAGCAGATAGCCGCCTTCGACGAACTGCTCAACTCGATCCTGCAGGCACATCTCGCACAGGTGACGGTGGCGCAGAACGAGGACATGCGGAAGATCACGGCATGGGCGGCGGTCATCGCCGTCCCCACCATGGTCTGCGGCGTCTACGGGATGAACTTCGACAACATGCCCGAACTGCACTGGAGGTTCGGCTACCCCATCGTCATCGGCGCCATATCCATCGGCTGTCTCGTCCTGTACCGAGGGTTCCGGCGCAACGGCTGGCTCTGACCCGACCCTCGCCCGGCACGCCCGGCGGCAGGTCAGCCCGTCGCGCTGCCGGTGCCGCCTCTCGCGTAGACACTCTCGACCCAGGCGGCGAGTTGTTCGTCGCTGAGGTGCTGGGCGAGGTCGGCCTCGCTGATCATGCCGACCAGTCGTTTGTCCTCGATCACCGGTAGCCTGCGGATCTGGTGCCCCTTCATCTCCTGGAGCACTTCGCCGACATCGGCGTCGGCGTCGATCCAGCGCGGTGTGCCCTGGGCCATCTCGCCCGCGGTGATGTGCGCGGGGTCATGGCCCATGGCTACGCAGCCGACGACGATGTCGCGGTCCGTGAGAATGCCGCAGAGGCGTTCGTCCTGGTCGCTGATGGGCAGCGCGCCCACGTTGAGCTCGCGCATGAGCTGGGCGGCACGGTCCAGGGTCTCGTGGGCGGGGATCCACTGGGCACCCCGGTGCATGATGTCTCCGGCGGTGGTCATGAAGTACCTCCTGATGCCGGACGGCCGGCGCGGCGCGGAACACACCGCTAGTCCCGGCGCCCTTCATTCTTGCCGCGCCCCAGGAGCCACGCACCCGGAGATCCGTGGATCGGGGCCCGGTCAGCCGTTCCAGGCCGGGTGGCGGGGGTCGTCCGCCCGTACGAGGAGGTCGGCGGCGGTGTCCGGACCCACCTCGCTCTCGTAGCGGGAGAACGCGGGGAGCGTCCAGTGCTCCGCCTCGGGAGTACGGCGACGGAGGGCGCCGGGAGACAGGAGCAGGTGGACGCTGAGGTCGAACGGGAACCAGTGCCGCAGGAGGAGGGGGCCGTGGAGCAACAGAATTCCGCCGGGCGGGAGTTGGATGTACGGACTGCGGGTGGCCCGGTCGGTGGAGGGGTCCCGGAGGTCGGGCAGGACCCTGCCGTCGCCGCCGGGTTCGAGGGGACCGAAGACCTCGCGCCACAGAGCGCCGGTGTCGAACCAGCCTTCGTAATAGGCGTCGACGTCCTGGTGGCCGTACTCGAGCCGGAGCGAGGCGGGGCGCAGGAAACCGTGCGTGCCGACGACCAGCGCGGGACGGCCGCGTATCCGCAGCGCCTCGAAGACGCGCTGCGCGAGTTCGCCGGGGCGGGCGGCCGGTGCTCCGTCGAAGGCCACCCGGGGCCAGGGGCTGCCGTCCTGCGGCTTCAGGTCGAGCAGGCGGTCCGCGAGGTGGTCGCCGAGCCGTTCCCAGGTGATCGCTTCGAGTCGCACAGGGCCCATCATGCCGCGCGCGTGGATGGACCCGGCGGGTGCGTCGGGCTGCGGGCGGGCGCCGAAGGCATCGGGCCGCCGGCGTGTGGGTCGCGCGGGGGCATCGCCCGACGACGTAGATGCGGCGCCGGTCCGGGGAAGGAACCGCGTATGGCACCGATCGCTGATCCCCCGCGCCGGAACGGACTTCTCGTCGTCCAGCCGCTCAGGAAGCGCCACTGCGTCGAGTGCCGGAGCGGGCCGCTCCCGCTGCTGGTGCTGGAGGAGGGGGCACCTCGGTGCCTGGACTGCGCGGATCTCGGACACCTGGTGTTCCTGCCGCGCGGAGACACCGCGCTGACGCGCAGATCGCGGGAGGGCGGCACGCTGTCGGCCGTGGTGGTGCGGTTCAACCGGCGGCGCGGGCGCTACGAGCGGCAGGGGGTCATGGTCGAGGAGGCGGCGCTCGCCCTGGCCGAGGAGCGGTGCCTGGCGGACGCGGAGGCGCGGCGGCGGCGCCGGGCACGGGACGCACGGCGCCGGGAGGCGGAGGACGTCCGCTTCACGGAGGCGTTCGCTCGGGAGATATCCCGGCTGTTCCCGGCCTGTCCGGCCGACCGGGCACAGGCGATCGCCGCACATGCCTCGGTGCGCGGCAGCGGGCGGGTAGGGCGGAGCTCGGCGGGGCGCGCGCTGTCCGAGGCGGCGGTGACCGCGGCGGTCCGCGCGTCGGTACGGCACACGGAGACTCCCTACGACCAACTGCTGATGAGCGGCGTTTCTCGGTACGAGGCACGCCGCCGGATCGCGGCCACGGTGGACACGAGGCTCTGGGAATGGCGCGACGACATCACCGCGCAGGCGTGAGCCAAGGAACGGCCGGGGGGGGAGCGCGAGGGGCAGTCGACAGGGGTGCGCGGGGCGGTCGGGTCGAGGGTGAGGGGCGGACGGCAGGACGAGGGGAGACGGTCGCGCATGGGGGTGCGCCGCTCAGCCATGGCCATCGGCACCGTGGGGGATTTGGCTTGAGATGGCGGCCGGCACTGTGCAGGATCTTGGGTTCGGCCGGATCGACACGGGAGTGGACATGATCGATGGACCGTATTTGGTGCTGACCCTGCTGGGGGTGCTCGGCTGCGGGCTCGTGGCCGGGGTATTCCTCGGCTTCTCGACCTTCGTGATGAGGGCCCTCGCCCAGTTGCCGCCGGCGCAGGGGGTCGCCGCGATGAACGCGATCAACGTCGCCGCGGTCCGCCCCCCGTTCATGCTCGCGTTCGTCGGGTCGGCGGTGCTGTGCTCGGTGCTGGCGGTGGTCACGTTCGTGCTGCTGCCGGACGAGGGGACGGTGGAGTTGCTGCTCGGCAGCGCGCTGTATCTGTTCGGGGCGTTCGGGGTGACCATCGCGACGAACGTCCCGCGCAATGACGCCCTGCTGAAGCTGGATCCCGGAACGCCGGAGGCCGCCGCCTACTGGCCCATATTCGTGCGCCAGTGGACGACGTGGAATCACGTCCGCACCGCGGCCTCGGCGGCGGCGGCGGTGTCGTACGCGCTCGCCCTCACCTGAGCCGTACGCGCCTTCGCCCTGCCGGTGACCGCCCTGGTCCGGGCACTCGGCCCGCCGCCGTCCGGAGCGGCGACGGGTGCGCGGGAGACGTATCGTGGCGGGAAAGGGTGCTGCCCGGATTCCGTGGCCCCGACCAGGGCCGATGTCCGCGCGGGCCCGCCCCCTCGTACGCGTACATGAGGGAGACGGCCATGGCCGATCCCAAGGGTTTCATGAACACACCCCGCCAGGAGTATCCGCGCCGGCCGATCCGGGAGCGGGTGCGCGACTGGAACGAGGTGTACGTTCCCGGAGGCCTGCTGCCGATCATCGAGAAACAGGCCGACCGCTGCATGGACTGCGGCATTCCCTTCTGCCATGACGCGTGTCCCCTGGGCAATCTGATCCCCGAGTGGAACGACCTCGTCTCGCGGGACGACTGGCGGGCGGCGAGCGACCGGCTGCACGCCACCAACAACTTCCCCGAGTTCACCGGGCGGTTGTGCCCCGCCCCGTGCGAGGCGGGCTGCGTGCTGGCGATCAACCAGCCGGCGGTCACCATCAAGAACGTCGAGGTCGCCATCGCCGACCGTGCCTGGGAGGACGGGTTCACACCGCCGCGTCCGCCGGACCGCCTTTCGGGCCGGACGATCGCGATCGTCGGGTCGGGGCCCACCGGGCTCGCCGCGGCACAGCAGTTGACCCGGGCCGGTCATACGGTGGCCGTGTTCGAACGGGCGGACCGGATCGGCGGTCTGCTGCGGTACGGAATCCCCGCGTTCAAGATGGAGAAGCGGCAGCTCGACCGCCGACTGACGCAGATGCGCGCGGAGGGAACCAAGTTCCGTACGTCGACGGCGATCGGCAGCGACATCGGGGCGGCCGAGGTCAAGGCCCGCTACGACGCCGTGATCCTGGCGCTCGGCGCCACCGCCTGGCGCGAACTGGACGTTCCTGGAAGGCAGTTGTCCGGCATCCATCAGGCGATGGAGTACCTTCCGCTGGCCGACCGGGTGTGCGAGGGGGATCTGGAGGTCTCCCCGTTGTCGGCAGCGGGCAGGCACGTGGTGATCGTCGGTGGTGGTGACACCGGTGCCGACTGTCTGGGGACGGCGGTGCGCGAGGGCGCCGCTTCCGTGACGCAGCTCGACATCTACGCGCAGGCGGAGGCCGAGCGCGACGAGGACGCCGAGCCGTGGCCGACGTATCCGAAGATCTACCGGCTCTCCGCCGCGCACGAGGAGGCCGGGGCGCTGGGCACGGCGCCCGCGGCGGACGCGGACGCCCGGCTCTTCGCCGCGTCCACGCTCCGGTTCGAGGGGGACGCGGACGGCCGGGTGCGCTCACTGCGTCTCGTCGAGGTCGACGAGCGGCGCCGCCCGGTCCCCGGCTCCGGGCGGACCCTGCCCGCCGACCTCGTCCTCCTCGCCCTCGGCTTCTCCGGCCCGGACCTGCACGACGGACTGATCGACCAACTGGGACTGGAAGTCGAGCCGCGGGGCACGCTCGCCCGTGGCGCCGACTTCGGCACGAACGTTCCCGGGGTGTACGCCGCCGGGGACGCGGCGCGCGGGCAGTCCCTGGTCGTGTGGGCGATCGCCGAGGGCCGGGCGGTCGCCGCGGCGGTGGACCGGGCGCTCAGCGGGGCGGCCCGCTCGCGTCTGCCGGCGCCGATCGGGCCGTACGACCGCCCCATGACCGCCTAGCGGTCGGGGCCTGTCCGGTCATGATGTTCTCCATAAGTCCGCGCCGCGGTAAGTGATCAACTCAGAACCAAATTCAGGGAAGTCGTGGAAAAGAACAAGCAAATCGTTCAGGAGAGAAGGAAGTCCGCCTCTCCGGCTTTCGCGCCTTCGATGAAAGCGGTCATCTCGCCGGGCGTGTAGATGAGGGCGGGACCGTCCGGGTCCGCCGACTGACGTACGGCGATACGGCCGTCGGCGAGTTTCATCGCCTCCAGGCAGTTGCCGCCGTTGCCTCCGCTCCACGGTTTGTGCCAGCCCTCGCTGCCCAGTTCACGGGCGGGCATTCCGTTGTAGATGCGCACGTCGCCTATCCGCGGGTTGATGCGTTCCGGCGTGATGCGTTCCATTCACAGCTCCTTGCGGAGATCCCGGAGGATCTCCTTCGTGCGATGTGCCGTGGCGGCTTGGGCCGCCATGCGGTCCATGACCTCCAGGTGGGTCGCCACCTCGGAACGCGCGTCCAGGTAGACGGCGCCGGTCAGGTACTCGCTGTAGACCATGTCCGGGAGTTCCGGCATGGCAAATCGGAACAGCACGAAGGGCCCGTACGTGCCGGGGTGCGGACCCGAGGCGAACGGGATCACCTGCAACGTCACATGGGGCAGCTTCGTGGCCTGAAGCAACTTGTCGATCTGCGCGCGCATCACCTCGGGGCCGCCGATGGTGCGGCGCAGCACCGTCTCGTCCATCACCACCCAGATCCGGGGCGCGTCCTCGCGCGTGAGCAGATCCTGGCGCTGCATGCGCAGCGCCACATGGCGCTCGATGTCCTCGGGCCTGGTCTGCCCGATGGCTCCGGCCTTCAGGACGCCGCGCGCGTAGTCCTCGGTCTGCAACAGGCCGGGGACGAAGTGCGGTTCGTACGAACGCAGCAGGGAGGCGGCGCCTTCCAGGCTGACGTACATGGAGAACCAGTCGGGCAGGATGTCGTGGAACCGCTGCCACCAGCCGGGCTTGTTGGCGTCCTCCGCGAGCTGGACGAAGGCTTCGGCCTCCTGGTCGCCGACCCCGTACGACTTCAACAGGAGCTGGAGGTACGGGATTTTGAGGGAGACCTCGGCCATCTCCATCCGGCGGACCGTCGCGGGGGCGACACGCAGGATCCGCGCGGCCTCCTCGCGCTTGAGACCCGCGCGTTCCCGCAGGTCCAAAAGGCGCCGTCCGAGAACGACCTGGCCGACCGTCGGCGCGGACCGCGGTTCGCTCACGCCCCACCTCCCCTGAGTCCGGGCAGCCCGTTCGGCGCCGTCCGGGTTCTTCCTCGTCCACCTCGACGATCCCAACTGGCGCCGCTCGGCTAGCTGTTGCCAGCAGTGTGCCACGCGCCCCCACAGCGTCACACGGCACTCTGCATTTTTCAGAGTGAGTCTTGCCAAGTGTTCGCGGCGACGCGATAGTGGCAAGCGTGATTCCGTCCGCGCCGTTAGGAACAGACGCCGTCGAAGACCGGTTCGGTCTCCGAGCCGCCATGGGGCACCACCCCGGCGCGGCCGCCGAGCGCCGGTTCCGCTTCGAGTTGGCCGCACACCCGGGCTCCGTGGCTCAGGCGAGACGCCTGACCCGGTCCCGCCTGTCCGGCTGGGCGGTGAGCGAGGACGCCTGTGACACGGCGACGCTCGTGGTGTCGGAACTGGTCACCAACGCGATCGTCCATGCCGCCGGGCAACGCGTCGTCTGCGAACTGCAGGACGCCGGCGACGTGGTGCGCATAGCCGTGTGCGACGAGGGGTGCGCTCCTGGCGAGCCGCACCCCTCCCCGCAACGGCCCGACGAGGAGCACGGGAGGGGATTGCTTCTCGTCGCGGCAGTGTCCAGGGCCTGGGGGGCCCAGGACACCGGGCCCGGTCTGCTGGTGTGGGCGGAGATCGCACGCCCGGCAGACCGGGCCGAAAACCCCTGGCGCGAACCGGGCTCGCCCGAGGCGGACACCGGTCCGCGGGCGGACCTCGGCTGGAGCGCGAAGAAGCCCCCGAACGACGGTCGGGGCACGGGGGCGGAGGGATCCTGGGGGGCGGGAATCGTGGGGAACCCCCGGCTCTCCTCCGCCCCGAGCGGCAGCCGGGACCGGGATCCGGAACGGAAGCAAGACCGGGATCAAGATCGGGATCGGGATCGGGAGAGCCGGTGAGCCGTACGTCTGCGGCGGGGCCCGCGGCGCGGGTCCTGAGCCTGGACACGCTGGTCCGCGTGCACCGCGGCCGGCGGCAGTCCGGGCCGCCGAGGCGTCTCCCCGTCCCCGAGGGCATGACCGTGCCGCTGGGCTGCGACGCGGTGTCGGTGCCCGCCGACTTCGGACCGCTGCTGCTGGCGCGACTGCCTCGCGTGGGCTGCGTCTACGCCGACGGGGCGCACTGGTGGTGGATCGTTCCTTCCGACTCCGATGTCGCCCTGGAGTGGCCGGCACCCGCCCACTACGTCACGGGGGCGGTCCTGCCGGACGCACCTCGGATTCCCGGGCTCATCCACAAACCGGATGGCACGCTTCCGTATACCCCGCCGATCCCCCTCTACCTGGCCCTGTGCCAGGTCACGCGCACGACCCCCGCCTGGTCCCGCCCGATCAGCGCGTGAGCCTCGTTCCGCGACCGGAGTTCCCCGCCCCTGTTCGAGAGCGGCTGGTCCCGCCCGCGTTCACTCGACGCCGTCGCGACCGCCCACGACGACCAGGAACGCGTCGGAGGCGAGATCCATGACGACCTCCGCTGCCTGGCCCTCCTGACGGCGCGCCTGCGCGAACTCCTCCGCGGGCCACGACCCGCGTGGTCCTCCGGCGGGGAAACGCTCCAGAACCCTTCGCCCGTTCACGCTCAACCTCCATGTCGTGCCGCTGTGGAGAGTTAAACGCCTGCAATGGGGTGAACGGCTCTGGCAGTGACGGTACTGAGACGAAGTCGACACCGGGCGGCAGAACGGCCGCACGGGACCCCGAAGTTCCGATTCAGCAGACGGCGGACACGCGCAGTCCCGCGCGCTCGCGCCGCTCGGCCAGTTCGCCGAGGAGTTCGGCGATCCGCTCGGTGTGCCGGGGGGTGAGCCGGCCGGTGTCGTCGAGTTGCACCGCGCACGCCGTGGTCGTGTCGACGAGCCGTTCCAGAGTGGCCGCGACCGCGGCGGTGCCCTCGGAGTGCCGTGCCAGGGCGGGGAGTTCGGCCGCGGCGAGATCGATCGCGACACGGGCCTCGGCGAGCGCGCGATAGGCCTCCCGGCGCAGGACCCAGCGGCCCGTACGGTCGCGGGCCGTGCCGTCGCTCAGCACATGGGCGAGATACACGTCCGCCGCCTCACCGGCCCGGGTGAGCCTCGCCCGCACGGTCCCGCCACGCTGGCCGAGGGTCGGCACATGCCCGACGAGCAGCACGATCCCGCAGGCCAGCAACGTCTCCACGATCCGGTTCCAGGAAGCCTGCGGCTCACCGCCGACCATCACGAGAGCGAGGACGAGGACCGTCACGACGGCGGTCTGCGCGGCGAAGTGCCGGGTGGCGACGGGGATGAGGGCACCGCTGACCGCGACCAGGGCGACGAACCCCTCCGGCCGCGGCAGCACGAGGGCGAGCCCCGCGAAGGCGACCGCGCCGAGGACGGTTCCCGCCGCACGGCACAGCACGCGCGAGGCGAGCGGTCCGAGATCGGGCTTGACGAGGAAGACGGCGGTCGCGGGGAGCCAGTACCAGTGCGGATGGTTGCCGTACCAGCGTGCGTGGTGCAGGGCCTGGGCCACGGCGACGCTCGCGCCGAAGCAGAGGGCGACCCTGATGCCGTACTCCCGTCCGGCGGCACCGAGCGCGGTGCGCACGAGCGAGGCAGTGGTGCGCCGTCTGTTGTGCAGCGCGTTCCCGGAGCCCCGGTCGAAGGTCTCGGCGGCGTGCAGCAGGGCGTCGTGCAGGGCGCGCAGCGCGGGAACGACGGGTGTGCTCCCCAGGGGGCCGGACCGGGTGCCGGAGACGGCGGGCGCCGGCAGCGGCCCGGTGGGCGCGCCGGTGCGGACGGCGGCCGCGAGCCGCCGGGGGCCTTCCGCGGCCCGTGCGGGCACGGCCTCACCGGCCCAGGCGAGCGCGGTCGCGGCCTCGGCGAGCGGCAGGGCGGCCGCGTACTGCGCGTGCAGGCGCCGCTCGGCCGCGGAACTGGCGTACCGCCGGAGCCGGGGCCCGTCGAGCGCGTCCTGCGCGTGGTCGAGGGCCGCGGTCAGCGCGACGCGCCGCCGGGGCGCGTCGGGCCCGCCCACGGCGAGCACCAGCCGGGCGATGGCGTCGTACACACCGCCGACCGCGTCCCGCTCCCCGTCGAAGCGGTAGTCGCCGGTGTTCACCGCGGTCGTCGGCAGCGCCAGCCTGAGCGCTAGCAGCCATCCGGCCCCGCCGAGGAAGAACAGCGCGCGCACCCACCCCGGTTCGGGCAACGGCATCCCGGCCCCGATCGCCGAGGCGACCAGGAACTGGGTCCCGGCCCCCGAGGCCACGGGCCCTACGGCGCTGACGGCACCGGCGAGCAGTCCGAGCCCGGTGAGGACGAGGGTGAGGGCCACGGCGCCGGCGTGCTGTCCGGCGTACGAACCGATGATCAGGCCGGCGGCACCGGCGAGGGCCGGTACCCCGAGCCGTTCGACGGCGACCCGCCGGCTGCCGGGGCGGTCGTTGATCCCCGTCAGCATGGCGCCGAGCGCGGCGATCACTCCGAGGGAGGTACGGCCGCACAGCACGGCCGCGAGCAGCAGCGGCCCGGAGGCCATCGCGCCTCGCACGACCGCGTTCCAGGGCACCGGTCCGCGCTGGGCGCGCAGGGCATGGGCGAGCCAGGGAGGTACGGCGAGGGGGGCGAGGCGCACGGGGCTCCTGTCGGGCGAGGGCGGGTGCCTTCGGGCGACGTCGGCCGGGCTCGTGTCGTACTCAGGGTAGTGCGCGTCGGCGGCGGATGACGAACGCGCGGATGTCAACGGTGTGACATCTCACGGGAGCCGGATGCGGAGGGCTGCGGGGCTGCGGGAAGTGGGAGGAGGAGCGGGTCCGAGGGCGTAGCCGGCCCCCGGACCCTGAGATGCCACCATGTCGCACGCCGGCACACTTGAGAACCCAGGTCAGTCGTTATGTCGCCGCGTCCTGCCTTTGGACCACCACGCATCGAGCTGCGCGGACTGGACTTGAACCAGCATCTCGGCGTACTGGGGCCTGGGCCCGGTCGATCCGGCGATCGGCGGCGAATACTGAGTCTGGAGCAATAGTCTGAGATTGATCACGGTCTGCCTCTGCCGAGTTGGGCTACCGCGGCGCGTGGACACTCCGTGGTCCGGAGTGCCGTTTGGTGCCGCGGGGAGGACTCGAACCTCCACTGGAACCGTGCATTCACGACAAGCTTCAGGTTCAGCTTGCGCTCCTCGCGCACCCCGGCCGTCCTGCGTGGTGGCCGGGGAGTTTCACAGGCTACCCCTGTGCGAACAGGTAGCCGAAGACAGCGTCCCCGACGCGCTCGTCGACGACGTCCACGCCGTTGGCCTCCTCGCGGGCGAACTTCACCGCCTGCTGCAACTTCTCGACCCGGTCGAGGAGTTCGTTCACGCGCCGCGCGGGCAGGGCCCCGGAGAACTTGACGGTCGTCCAGTAGCCGACGGGGATGTCCTCGTAGTACACCTCGACCTGGGCCGGGTGCTTCTCGGTGGCCTCGGCCTTGACGTGGTTCCGGGGGACCTTCTTCGTACGAAGGGTCCGCACCGGCTCGGTCTTCCAGGCGTCGGTGGAGGGATCCCGCACCCAGGACTCGGAGGCGTCGAGGACGGGCAACTTCCGTACGAAGGTGTTGAGATCGGTGAGCTGCTTCTCCAGGAAGAGCAGATAGGAAACCGGCACCTGGGCGACGAGCACACGCCCGTCCACCTTCACATCGGCCCGCGCCGTGCAGTTGGCCCAGTCCTTGGTGGCGGTCACGTCGAACAGCCGCGTCAGGGTCGCCGCGGTGTCCCGCAGCACGTCCTCGGCCTGCACCTGGACCCGGGTCGACTCGGGCGGGAGCTGCTCGCCCTCCTCGTCCTTCGGCTGGTACGTCCGCGAGATACCGGCGAGCAACGCGGGCTTCTGCAGGCCATGATGAGCGGCCGTCAGGTCCTGATGGGACTTGGACTTGATGCCCTTCTCCACTGCGATGATCTGATTGAGTTTCGCCACGTCGGTGACCGTAGCAGTGACGGCGCGAAACGTTCGAAACATTTTTCGCCCGGGACGGGCAGCAGGCACAGCGCCCCGTCCCGACCCCGCGTCCCAACCCCCGTCCGACACGCCCAGCCAGCCCGGCACTTCCGGCACGCCCGGTACGTCGTCGGCGGTAATGAGGGTGCGCGGGCCCGCGTCGACCCGCATCATCGGCAGGTTGTCCGTCACCCGTCGGCGGACCCCGTCCACAGGGAGCCCCATGGTCCAGCGCGTCACCGTTCCCAGCCTCTTCACGCCGCCCGTCTACGCGCACGCGTCCGTCGTCGAGGCGGGGACGAGACTGACCTTCCTCGCCGGGTCCGTACCGCTCGACGCCGACGGGAAGCTGGTCGGCGCGGGTGATCCCGTACGCCAGGCCGAGCAGGTGCTGTCCAACCTCGACGAGCAACTGCGTGCCGTGGGAAGCGACATGGCCCATGTCGTGTCGACCGACGTGTACGTCGTCAGTGGTGAGCCCGCGGTGCTGTCCGCGGTCTGGAACGTCGTCGAGGCCTCGGGGCTGAGCATCGGCCCGCACTCCTCGACCCTCCTGGGAGTGGCCTGTCTCGGGTACACCGGACAGCTCGTGGAGATCACTGCGACCGCCGTCGTCCCGGAGGCCGAACCGGCGGCCGGGAGCGGGTCCGAGCGCGACTGACAAGCGCCGGGCGCCTGACACGCGCGGGGCGCCTACGGGGAGCGCGTCGTCAGCCCCGCGGACTCCGCCGCCGCGGCCAGGACCTGCCGCAGCATCTCCGGGGTGAGCCGCCCGGTGAAGGTGTTCCGCTGGCTGACGTGGAAGCACCCGAAGATCTCCACGGAAGCGGGACCGGGAGCCGGGCCGGACGCGGACCCGGAAACGGCGGGACCGGAGGCGGACTCGGAGGCGGCCGCCGAGGCGGGCTCGATGCCGGTCCCCGGTTCGTCCGGTTCCGGCCGCCGTACGAGCGTCACCCGCGCTCCGTGCGCGAATGCCGGACGCGGCCGGGGCACCGTCCACCCCGCCTCCGCGAAGGCCGGCAGGGCGGCCTGCCAGCCGAAGGCCCCGAGGACGACCACCGTGCGCAGCGTGGGCCGCAGCAGGCCCAGCTCCCTGACGAGCCAGGGCCGGCAGGTGTCCCGTTCCTCGGGCGTGGGCTTGTTGGCGGGTGGCGCGCAGTGCACCGGAGAGGTGACGCGGACCCCGTACAGCTCCAGTCCGTCGTCCACGCTCACCGAGGTGCCCCGCGAGGCGAGCCCGACGTCGTACAGCGCCGCGTACAGCACGTCGCCCGACCGGTCCCCGGTGAACATCCGGCCTGTCCGGTTGCCGCCGTGCGCGGCGGGGGCGAGCCCGACGAGGAGGAGGGACGCGTCGGCCAGCCCGAACCCGGGCACCGGACGCCCCCAGTACGACTGGTCGGTGAAAGCAGCACGCTTGGTGGCGGCCACCTCCTCGCGCCACGCGACGAGCCGCGGGCAGGCCCGGCAGCCGGCGATCCGCTCGTCGAGCACGGTGAGATCGGCGGAGCGGGCCGCGCCTTCCGCCGGAGCGCTGCTGTGCACATCACCACCGTACGACCGGCCCGAGCGCGCGGGCCGCACTCCCACGCTGCGCGCTTCCCGCCGGCATCACGTCATCTCCGCCCCCAGCGCCAGGAACCCGCAGATCAGCAGGAAGAGAATCGCGAGAAGGGGCCAGATGAAGCGGAGGTACTTGTCGTAGCCGACCTTGGCGAGGGCGACGCCTCCGATGGTGACGGCGGTGGTGGGGACCCAGAGGTTCATCCAGCCGCTGGCGGACTGCCAGGCGGTCACGACGACGGCACGGGACACGCCCGCGAAGTCGGCGAGCGGGGCGAGGATCGGCATGGCGAGGGTCGCGTGGCCCGAGGTGGAGGGGATGAGGAAGGCCAGCGGCAGGTTCACGATGAAGACGATGATCGCGAAGAGGCTGGAGGAGGTGCCCTCCACGACGCCCTCGATGGAGTGCAGGACCGTGTCGGTGATCTTCGAGTTGTTCATGATCACGGTGACTCCGCGGGCCAGCACGATCACCAGCGCGGGCGAGATGAAGTCCGCGGCGCCCTGGACGATCGTCGCGCTCAGCTTCTGCTCGCCCATCCGCGCCACCACCCCGACGAGCACCGCCGCGCACAGGAACAGCGCCGCGAGCTCGGGGAAGGACCAGCCGAGCTCGAACCCGTACGGCCGCGCGTCCGCCTCGCCGGTGAGCGCGCTCGACCACGGCACGACGGAGAAGATCATGAAGGCGAAGACCAGCCCCGTGGTGACGAGCACCGCCTTGTGCAGGCCGGTCAGCTCGGGAACCTCGCCGGCCGCGTCCTGGGCGTGCTCGCGGTCCCCCGGCAGGAACCCGGTGATCGAACGGTCGGGGCTCCGCTGCACCCGGCGCGCGTAGCGGATGACGTACCCGATCGTGACCGCCGTCAGCACGACCCACATCACGAACCGCAGCACGATGCCGTCGCCGAGCGAGATGCCCGCGGCGGAGGAGGCCACGCCCGTGGCGAACGGGTTCACCGTCGAGCACAGCACCCCGATGCCGGCGCCGAGGATGATCGTGCCGACCGCCACCATCCGGTCGTAGCCGAGCGCCAGCATCAACGGCACGATCAGCCCGTAGAACCCGAGTGTCTCCTCGGCGAAGCCCTCCACCGTGCCGAGCACCGAGAACACCAGCATGATGCCCGCGATGAGCAACGCGCCGCGGGTTCTCAGCCGGTGAGCGAGCAGGCCGATACCCCGGTCGAGCGCGCCCGTCGCGAACACCACCGTGATGAACGCCCCGATGGCGAGCACGAAGAGGAACACGCCCGCGCTGCCGTACAGTTCGCCGGCGAAGTCCGGCCCCACCTGCGCGGTCTTCTCGTCCAGGATCCCGTAGAGGCCGTTGACGGGCGAGAGGAAGAGGTCGTTGAGGCGGTCGATGAAGCTCTGGCCGGAGTCGACGCGGTGATACGTGCCCTGGATCGGCCTGCCCTCGGGCGTGCGGTCGTACTGCCCCGCCGGGATCAGGAACGCCAGGGCCCACACGGCGATCGTGACGATCGCGAGGACGGTCAGCGCACTCGGGAACGTGAACCGGCGCTGATGCGGCGGCTCCTCGGTGCCGGGCGCCTCGGTGCCGGTCGGGGTGGTCACCGGACCGTCCCGTCCGCGCTCACGTGTCCTCCCCCGCTCCCGCGCGGAAGCCGGCCGCGTACTCCCGTACGAAGGCGCACATCGCCACCACCGTGTTGCGCAGCTCCGAGAAGAGGACGCGCTCGTTGGGGGCGTGCAGGTTGCACATGCTGTCCTGTGCCCCGAAGAGCAGCACCTCGGCGCCGGGTGCGGCGCGTGCGAGGCCGTTGACCAGCGGAATCGAACCACCGGTCGCGATGTACGACGCCTCCTCGCCCCATGCCTCGCGCAGCGCGGTGAGCGCGGCGCGATAGGCGGGGCCGCCGGTCGAGGCCCGGTAGCCGGGGCCCGTGTCGCCCGGTGTGACGGTGAGCGGGACGCCGAGGGGCCGCAGCGACCGCAGATGATCGACGAGCGCGGCCTGCGCCTCCTTCGCGTCCTGGCGCGGATGGAAGCGGAGGTTGAGCTTGGCACGCGCGTACGGGACGACGGCGGAGGCCGCGTGGTCGACGCTCGGGGCGTCCAGGCCGATCACCGTGATCGCGGGCCCGCTCCAGAGCCGTTCGCCGAGACTCCCGCTGCCGATCAGCGGGACCCCGTCGCGGACACCGGCGAGTTCGCGGAACTCGTCCTCGGTGTACGTCGTTCCGCGCCACTCCTCGCGGCGCAGCCCCGCCACGGCCACATCGCCCTGCACGTCGTGCAGCGTGGACAGGGCGGTCAGCAGAACGATCAGCGCGTCCGGCGCGGCACCGCCGAACTCCCCGCTGTGCCGGGGCTCGTCGAGGGTGCGCGCCTCGACCTGCACCTCGGCCGCGCCACGCAGCGCGGTGGTCAGGGTGGGGGTGCCGGGGCGGAGATTGCCCAGGTCGGCGATGACCATCGCGTCGCACGCGAACCGCTCGGGATCGCTCGGCGGATAGTCGTCGAAGGGGCTGCCGTACTCCTCCTGCCCCTCGAAGACGATCTTCACCCCGACCGGTGGCCTCCCCTCGTACGCCCGGAGCATCCCCAGGTGAGCGATCACGTTGGACTTGTCGTCCGCGATGCCGCGGGCCCGGAGCCCGCCCTCGACGAGTGTCGGTTCGAAGGGCGGCGACAGCCACAGCTTCTCGTCACCGGGGGGCTGCACGTCGTAGTGCGAGTAGAGGAGGACCGTCGGCGCGTCCGGGTGCGGCGGCGGGATCTCCCCGAAGATCACGGGGGCGGTGCCGGGAAGATCGATGCTCTCGACACGCTCCACTCCGGCGTCCCGCAGCAGACCCACGAGGAGGTCGTGGGCTTCTCGAACCGGCTCGGCCGGGAATCCGGGGAACGCGACGGAGGGGATGGCGGCGAGGCGTTCCAGATCGGCGCGGAGGCCGTCCATCAACGCGTCGACCTTCGCTGCTGTCGTCACCCTCGGTCCCCTCTCCTGTTCCCCGGACGGCTTCACCGACAGCCTCCGCCCGCCCCGGGGGCCACGCATCCGGTGTGGTCCGTGCGACGGAAAAGGCATGCGGTGTCCTGGGCGGCGGGCATTAGAGTCGGGTCATGGCTTCTCAGGGTGCTGACGGGGAGATGAAGGACGCGAGGACCGAAGGCGAGCGCGGCCCGGACGACGGGCAGACCGCCAGGTCCGGCTCAGGGTCCGGGTCCCGGACCGCCTCCGGAACCGACTCCGGACCTGACTCTGGGTACGACTCCGGTGCGGGCCCCGAAGCCGATGCGCCGGCTGCCTCCGCGAGCGCTGCCGCCGTCAGGGCCGCCGTCGCCGCAGGGCCCGGCGGGGGCGAGAGTGTGCGGGTCGACGCCTGGATCTGGTCCGTCCGTCTCGTCAAGACCCGCTCGGTCGGTGCGACAGCCTGCAAGGGTGGCCATGTCCGGGTCAACGGGGACCGCGTCAAGCCGGCGTACTCCGTCCGCGTCGGCGACGAGGTACGCGTGTGGCACGAGGGCCGCGAACGGGTCGTCGTCGTGAAGCGTGTGATCCGCAAGCGGGTCGGCGCACCCGTGGCGGCCGAATGCTATGTCGACAACAGCCCGCCGCCTCCGCCGCGCGAGGCCGTGGCTCCGGCGGGTGTCCGGGACCGGGGCGCGGGACGCCCGACCAAGCGGGACCGCCGCGACATGGAGCGCCTGCGGGGCATGCAGACGGGATCGTCCGGCCCCGTCCGGACCTCGGGCCCCTCCACGGGACCGGCCGGCGCGACCGGGTCCAAGAGCACGACCAGGTCCTCGGGCAAGGGCACGACCGGGTCCTCGGGCGCGGACGGGGGCAAGGACACGACCAGGTCCTCGGGCACGAACAGAGGCAAGGGCACCTCCGGGTCCTCGGGCGCGGACGGGGGCATGGACACGACCAGGTCCTCGGGCACGAACAGAGGCAAGGGCACCTCCGGGTCCTCGGGCACGAACGGGGCCAAGGGCGCCTCCGGCCGCTGAGCCCCTCCCCGTACCTGTTGCCTTTCCCTCTCTCCCCCTCCCCGCCCCGCCCCCCTCGCCGTGATTCCCGGCCCGCCCCGGCCGTACGTATCTATGTATCGAGGGCTCCCCCGGTACCGGAGGAGCCCTGCGTCCTTGCTGTGCCGTCACGCCTCGCGTCCCACCCGTCGCCGCACCAGGCGGAGCAGTTCGGTCGTGTGGCCGCGCCTGGCCCAGGCGATCAGGCCGAGCGGGAGCATCAGGATGAGCGGGGTCGCCACGTACGGGCCGTGGACGACGGTGACGTTGACGATGAACGCACCGACCATCAGCGCGCTGAGCGCCACCGCGGCCACCGAGTCCAGCAGCGGGATCAACAGGGCGAGACCTCCGGCGAGTTCGAGCGCGCCGATGATGTACATGCCGCCGTGGCCCCAGCCCAGCTTGTCGAACGCCTCCGTCGCCGAGGGGTGGGCGATCAGCTTGGGAAGGGCGCTCGCGAACGCGTAGAAGAGGCCGAGGACGATCTGCAGGGCGGCCAGGGAGATCCGCGCCGCACGGGAGCGGGGGGTGACGGCGGCACGGGTGGCGGTGAGGGGGAAGGCGGTCTCGGACACGATGGTCTCCTGTGGGAAGCGGTCGTTGCTTTCACAGAGACAGACCTGGGGACTACCGAGAACTCATCGGCGCCGGAAGGAATTTGTTGCGCACGGCCCCCGTCGCTCAAGCCCGGCGACCGTCGCTCACCCCTTCACGGCCCTCACCCACATTCCGTCGTCCGTCAGATAGCGGTCGACCTTGAGCCCCGACTCCGCCAGCGCCTCCTCGAAGGCGTCCTTCGTCAAAGGGCGGGACAGGAACGCCTGGGTCCACGTGGCGTCCGGGAACGTGTACTCCGCGCGCACCGAGTCCACCCCGTCGCCGACGGGTTCGGCGGACACGATGCGCACGACGAATCCTGAAGGATCGATGCGCTCGCGGGGCACCTCGGTGTGGTAGTTCTCGCCCTCGCGCTGGATCAACACGCAACCGTCGTCGGCGACATGGCGGGCGCAGGTGTCCAGGAGCGCCCGCCGCACCCGGACGTCCCCGGCATGCACCAGGAACGACGCCAGCAGCACGACATCGAACGTCTCACCGAGGTCGAGGTCCTCGATGCTGCTGCGTATCCGCCGCGCCCCTCGGACGTGTTCCAGCATCTCGGCGGACTCGTCCACCGCCGTGACGTCGAAGCCGAGCTCCAGGAGCGGATGGGTCATCCGGCCGACCCCGCTGCCCAGTTCCAGGATCTGCGCGGCGGCGGGCACGGCCGCGGTGATGATGTCCGGTTCCGCTCCGACGGGCAGACGGGTGTAGAGCTCGACCGCGCAGCCGTCCGGCGTGATCGCACCCGGTCCCGTGCCCTCGTATCCCTGACGCATTTCGATCCTCATACCCGTCCAACGGACGGCTTCCGCAAGCCCGTTCCCTTCCTCGATCACCCATTCGGGTGACATGTTCGAGGGACATGCGTCCGAGTCCGGATGCGGCGGACCGGGCTACAGTGCGAACCAGCCCCGTCCTCCGTACCAGTGCCCGCCCGCGTGCAGGTGGTCGACCACGGCACGCTCGACGCTGTTGCGCCGCGGCAGTTCGCCGAGCGGGAGCTCCGGATCACCGAAGACGAAGCCGATGGGCATCGTGTCGTCCGCGGTCTTGTCCTCGGGAACCAGGTGGAAGCGGTCCTGGAAGCGAATGATGTTGGAGTCGGCCGGCAGATACCGCTTGAGCTGCGGGTCGAGCAGCCAGGAGTCGCAGACGGCGATCGTATGGCGCTCTTCGGGGTAGTGGCGGGCGAAGAACTCCCGCGCCAGATCGAGCGAACGGTCGCACGCGGCCGGGGAGAGCGGGCCGCGGAAGTCGGTGATGTGCAGGCTCAGACAGGGCGCGCCGGGGTCCGGGGCCGGCCCCACGGCCTCGGCGGCCTCGGCCGTGCGCCGCCCCAGCAGGGCCCGCTGGAACTGGAGCCGGCCGAGCTGGAACAGTTCGCCGTGGAAGTGCAGGGCGATCCACCAGGGGAACAGCAGCCCGGGGCCGCCGGCTCTCCTGTGGTGCACGGACACATGACGGCCGAGGTCGGCGAGCGTGCGCCGCGACACGTCCTCGGGCACCCCGCGCTCCCGGTGATGGGCGCGGACGTACGGAAGCGCGGCGATGAAGACGTACAGGTGGAAGCAACGTCCGAGAAGTCCCGTCGTCGCGGGGAAGGCGGGCGGCTCCCAGCTCTTGCCTATGTCTCCCATGTCCCGAACGAAACGGGTGACGCAGCGCGCGAGGAGGGTCATGGCCTCCGGATCGGCGGCCAACCGGGCGCGCAGTGCCACGAGTTCGTTGACGTGTTCGTGGGGCACGGACAGGTCGAGCAGGACGTCGGGCAGCGCGTCCACGTCCGGGAGCACCGCTTCGCGCGGAACGGAACGCTCGCTCTCCAGGTCTCTCAGCCACTCGGCGGTCCTCGTGTCCGCCCGCAGCGCCGTCAGCAGCACCGTCGCCTCCCCCGGCGGCCGTGGTCCGACCGCTCTCCCTTGGTGAACGTGCACCACGAAGAGTACGTTTCCTTGTAGGAGTGGTGATCCTGATGCGTACGGGCAGTGAACCGGTGACAGCGCGCAGTGCTCTGCGGATGCGCTTGTGCCTGAGCGTCTGGGGCCTGATCTGGGCCATTTTCGGGACGGTCGCGTTCATCCTGGTCGGGCGCCCGGGCTGGGCCGCCGCGTGCGCCGTGCTGTGGGTGATCGTCACGGTCGACATGACCATGATCCTTCGGCACATCAGGGAGGGCCCGCACTACCAGCCGGGCCGTGACGTCCCGCCGTACGAGCCCGTGGACGACCGGCGCGGCTACCGGCCGCCGGAGCGCCGCCGACCGTCGAGGCCGTCGCACCCCTGACGCGGCCGCACGACCGCGTCCCCTCGTACAACGCCTCGCGCAGCGCCCCGCAAGCCGGCGCTACAGGTCGAACTGCGCGGCCTGCAGATACTGCGGCTTCGGGTCGAGCGCGGCCGCGAGTCTGAAGTGCCGCTTCGCCTCCTCGGGGCGCCGCTGGCGCTCGTAGGTCCGGGCGAGCGCGAAGTGCGCGAACGCGTTGTCCGGCTCACGCTCCAGGACGATCGTGAACTCCAGCTCGGCGGGCCGCAGTTGCGCGGCGGCGAAGAAGGCACGGGCGCGCAGCAGCCGGGCCGCCGTGTTCTCCGGGTGGGCGGCGATGACAGAGTCGAGCAGCTTCACCGCACCCCGCGGGTCGCGCGCGGCGAGCAGTTGCTCGGCGGCACGGAAGTCGATGACGTGCGTCTCGGGAGTTCGTCCGGTCGATCCGCTGGTCTCGGGCACGGCAGAGTCCTTCCCTCGCTGCAAGGGTTCAACGCCCCTCCGGAGGGGCCCTATTCCTGGGGTGTGCGGGCCCTGTGCGTGAGATCGGCCCAGACGTCCGCCACGCGCCGCTCCAGTGCGTCCAGGGGCACGTCGTTGTCGATGACGATGTCCGCGATCGCCAGACGCTTGTCGCGCGAGGCCTGCGCGGCCATGCGGGCGCGGGCGTCCTCCTCGGTCATGCCGCGCAGGCGGACGAGGCGGTCGAGCTGGGTCTCGGGGAGGGCGTCGACGACGATCACGAGGTCGTACAGCGCGGCCAGGCCGTTCTCCGCGAGCAGGGGCACGTCGTGAACGACGACGGCGTCCTCCGGGGCCGCCTCCTCGAGGTCGCGCGAACGGGCGCCGACCAGGGGGTGCACGATCGCGTTCAGGACGGCAAGCTTCTGCGGGTCGGTGAAGACGATCGAGCCGAGCTTCGGCCGGTCCAAGCTGCCGTCACCGGTGAGGACGTCCTCGCCGAAGGCGTCGACGACCGCCGCCAGCCCGGGAGTTCCGGGCGCCACGACCTCCCGCGCGATCCTGTCCGCGTCGATCAGCACCGCGCCGTGCTCGACGAGCAGCCGTGACACTTCGCTCTTGCCGGCGCCGATCCCACCGGTCAGGCCCACCTTCAGCATGCCTCGCAGCTTAGGCCCTGCCACCGACAACCCCTCCTGCCGGGAGCCCGGAAGGTCCGGGAGCCCGGTGAGGAGGGGTCAGGCCTCGCCTTCGCGTTCCGCCAGGAACCGCTCGAACTCCTGGCCGATCTCGTCCGCCGAGGGGATGTCCACCGGTTCCGCGAGCATGTTGCCGCGGGTGTCGGCGCCGGCGGCGGCGTCGTACTGATGCTCAAGACCCTGGACGAGCGCGACGAGTTCCTCGTCGCCCTCCTGGATCTGGCGGTCGATCTCGGTCTGGGTACGGTGCGCCTCAGTCCGCAGGGCGTGCGCTATCCCGGGAAGCACCAGGCCTGTCGCGGCCGTGATGGACTCCAGGACGGTCAGCGCCGCGTCCGGGTACGAGGAGCGCGCGATGTAGTGGGGCACATGGGCGGCGACACCGAGAACGTCGTGGCCGGCCTCCATGAGTCGGTACTCGATGAGCGATTCGGCGCTCCCGGGCACCTGCGCCTCGTCGAAGGGGCTGCGGTGGCCGGGCACCAGGTCGGTGCGGTTGCCGTGCGGGGTGAGGCCCACCGGGCGGGTGTGCGGGACGCCCATGGGGATGCCGTGGAAGTTCACGCAGAGGCGGACCCCGAGCCGTTCCACGATCTGCTGGACGGCGGCGGCGAAGCGCTCCCACTCGGTGTCCGGCTCGGGGCCCGACAGCAGCAGGAAGGGCGCGCCCGTGGCGTCCTGCACGAGCCGTACCTCGAGGGTCGGTTCCTCGTACTCGGCCCAGCGGTCGCGCTTGAAGGTCAGCAGCGGACGGCGGGCACGGTAGTCCACGAGCCGGTCGTGGTCGAAACGGGCCACGACCTGGTGCGGCAGCGAGTCGAGCACCCGGTCGACGATCTGCTCGCCGGTTTCGCCCGCGTCGATGTATCCGTCGAAGTGGTAGAGCATGACAAGGCCCGCCGACTCCTGGGCGAGCGCCATGTCGACCACGGCCAGGCCCTTCGGCTCCCATGCGTACAAACCCTGCGGATCAAGCACTGTGACCGCTCCTCCTCGTGTTCGTACTGCACAACGTGCCCTGGGGCACGGACATTCCCGCCCCGGGCCGGTACCGCACAGCGAAGTGGGCCCGCACCGAATCGGT